>CAZHDQ010000194.1:0-5687 GCA_964531595.1 uncultured Anaeromyxobacteraceae bacterium | reverse complement strand
GGAACGCGGTGGTCCAGGGCCGACATTATTGTTGCGCAGGAGCACGCCGTTTCTGCGCAGTTACGGGGATTTTTGGCTGCTCTGTTGCGACTGGCACCTGTGCCGGCCTCGGGGGCCAGGCGCGTCTTGGTCGGCACGCCATCTGGTCACCTTCACGAGATGGGTGCCTTGATGGCGGCATACCTGTCGACTATTCGAGGTTGGGATGCCGTGTATCTGGGACCAGATCTGCCGCTGGATGAATTGGCGTTGGCCGTCGAAAAGGCGCGGGCCGAACTGGTGCTGCTGAGCCTGGTCCGCGACGTATCTTCACGCGAGCGCGCGGGCTTGGTCGCTGGCCTTGCCCGGCTTGCAACCAAGGTGCCTGTCTGGGTAGGCGCGCCACAGGGGCACTTCATACAGAACGCTGATGTCGAAGTGCGCACTTTCACACGTTTGGACGAACTAGGCTCCGCGTTGGATGGATTTCGGTCGAAGCGGCGCGGTTGAAAACCCGGTTTGAAACGGCCGTTCGCTGCTTCACTGTTCAGGGCGGTACAATCGTCCGTCCTTTGCCGGAGGGCCTTCGTGGCGGATGCAGACCCGTCCCTGTCAATCGTGATCATGGCCTACAACGAGGCCGGTTCGATCGAGGCCCAGGCGTGTGCCACGGCGGCATTCCTGCGACGCGTTGGTTGCGACGGCCAGGTGGTCATCGTCAACGACGGTTCGCGCGACGGAACTGGGACGATCGTGGACGCGCTGGCGGCACAGGACGCCATCTTCACGGTTGTCCACCACCCCACGAATCAGGGGATGGGGCGCGCCATTCGCAGTGGGTACGCCGCCGCCACAAGCACTTTCGTGTCTCAGTTGCCCGGTGACGGCCAGGTGGTGCCCGACACGCTCGAACGATTCCTGCCTCACCTAGCCGATCACGATCTGGTGTTGTCCACGTACACACGGCGCGATGATGGGCTGGCTCGCAAGGTTGTGACCGCGGGCTACCAGGCGACCGCCCGCGTGCTTTTGGGCGACCGTTGCGCGTTCACTGGGACGATGGTGTTTCGACGCGCCTGGCTGGACCGGATCCGCCTGACATGCGACAGCTTCCTGGTCAACGTGGAACTCCCGCTGAAACTGATGCGGGCGGGCGTTGTTCCGGCCCACGTGACCATTCAGGCCCTTGAACGTACGCACGGCCGGTCGAAGGTCCTTTCCACGCGTCGCGTCGCCTTGGTCGTGGCCGAGATGCTGGCTCTACGGCGCGAACTCGTGGTACGCTCATTGCGCTGAATCGCCGCCCCGATGCGCCGGCGACCAGGGGTCCGAAAACCCCCGGTCCTCGCGTGCCGTAGGCTGGCTGGAGGGGCCGGATGGCCAAGGAACCCGCGTTCGACAAGGGACTGGAAGCGATAATCGCCGAGATGTTGCGGGTGCATCTGGTGGGCGCTGTCTTTTCGCGGGACGCAGTACGCAACGGCCTGCCGCCAGAAAGGGTCGAGGCGCTCCGGCGCGAGATCGTGGACCGGCTGAAGCAGGCCGAGGATACTGGACGCGAACACCGCGAAACCGTGCGTGTCGTGGTCGACGCTGCGCTGGGGATCGTGCCGGGTGGGGCGACTGCGGCCTCGGTGGTGCAGTCCGTGCTGGAACGCCTGGTCTCGAAAAAGTCCGGTACCGATCCAGACGGCGACGCGTCCCATCAGTCGGATTCCACCAACGAAGCGGATTCCCCCACTGAAGCGGAGGACCGTTGATGGGGATGGTCCCGTGGATGATTCGTGATATTGGCCGGATCCGCCGCATCGCCGGTGTCTTGACCCGCCACGGATTCCAGGACGTGGCGGCCCGCATGGGTCCACTGGCATGGCTGGGCGCGATGGCGGGTCGATTGACGCGGCGACCGCGGCGTACGCCTGTCCCCATGGCGCGGCGCCTCCGCACCGTGGCCGAAGAATTGGGCCCGACTTTCGTGAAACTGGGCCAGATGCTGGCCACTCGGCCGGACCTGATCCCACTGGATGTGGTGACGGAACTGCGTCACCTTCATAACGAGGTTTCGCCGTTTCCGTTCGAGGAAGTCCGCGCGATCGTGGAATCCGACCTCGGGCGAACGGTGGACGAGATGTTCGCCAATGTGGAATCGACGCCGATCGCGGCCGCTTCGATCGCCCAGGTCCACCGTGCCACTCTGAAAGACGGCACTGAAGTCGTGATCAAGGTGCAGCGACCGAACCTGCCGGAAATCATCGGTTCCGACCTGCGCATCCTTTCGGGTCTGGCGCGCATGTTGGAAGATCGCGTCCCGGAAAGCCGCCCGTTCCGGCCGTCGGCCATCGTCGAAGAATTCCGCCGTTCGCTGAACCGCGAAATGGACTTCCGTACCGAAATGGCCAGCATGGAACGCTACCGTGAGATGTTTGCGGACGAACCCGGGCTTCACGTCCCGAAGCCGTTTCCCGATTTTTCAGGCCGCCGAGTTCTGGTGATGGAGTGGGTCGACGGGATCAAGGTCTCGGATCGGGCCGCACTTGAGGCTGCGGGGATAGACCTGCCGTCGATCGTGACAACCGGGATGCGTATTACGTTGCGCTCTATTTTCGAGTTCGGATTCTTCCACGCCGATCCGCATCCCGGTAATTTTTTCGTCAGGACCGACGGGACCATCGTGCTGCTGGACTTCGGGATGATGGGTACGCTGGAAACGCGCCGAATCGACGAGATGCTGGCGTTCATGGTGGCAGTCCTGACGGCTGACGTTGATATGGTCGTCAACCAGTTGCTGGACGCTGACCTGATTGGGGACGAAACAGATCTGCGCAGCCTGCGCAGCGAATTGCAGGCGATCTTGGACCGGTATAGCCATGTCCGACTGGGTGGCCTGGACGTCGCCGGGTTCTTAAACGAATTGGCGGACGTGACGATCCGGCACCACGTCGTACTGCCCGCGGACCTGCTGCTGGTTGGGAAATCCATCGCGACAATGGAGGGCTTGGGACAAGAACTATATCCGGAGTTCGAGCCTCTGGATGCGATCCGCCCCTACCTGACCGAGGTATACGTCAAGCGGATGCTGGACGCGAAGCGCCACTCCCAGGTTGTCGCCCGGTCGGTGATGGACGGTTTGGCGCTGTTGAAGGACGCTCCGTTCGACGTACGTCGCGTGCTGCGCAAATTGCGCCGCAACGAACTGGGACTGGTGCTGCGGTCCGCGGACCACGAGTCGCGTGTGGCGGCGGCATCAGCCTGGACGAACCGACTGCTGTTCGGTGGCTTGTTCTCGGTGTTCTTTTTCGGGGGCGTCCTGCTGCTGGAATCGGAATCCGTGCTGCGAATGGTTGCTGGCGTGGTGTCCGAATTGCTGGCTTGGGGCTTTCTGATAGGGCTTGTATGGTCAATCTTCCAGGGACAACGGAGGTGATGTCATGAATCGGATGTTTTTGGTGGCTATCCTGGCCGTGACGGCGATGGGGTGCGGTATCAAGGAGGACATCTATCGGCGTGACGTGGACGCGTTAAAAGACCAGATATCGCTGCTGGAATCCCAAAAATTGCAACTGGTCGGCGAACGCGGGCGGTTAAACGACGAACTGTCCGCGTTGGCGCAAGAAAAGGGTGTGTTGTCCAAGGACTTGACGAAGGCAATTGCGAAAATGGAGGACCTGCGGCAGCAGGCCGAACAGCGCAAAGCGCGGTTGATGGAACTGCGCAACAAGTTGCAATCGATGGTGGCCGCGGGCCAGTTGACGATCCGGACCGACGGCGGCCGCATGATCGTCGAGATGGCCGAAAAGGTGCTGTTCGACACAGGCAAGTACCGGCTGAAGGAAGAGGGACTGGCAGCACTGGCGCAGTTGACGAGCATACTGCGGACGCTGGATGCCCGACAGTTTCAGGTCGCCGGGCATACCGACAGCATGGGCAGCGATGAAATGAACTGGAAGCTGTCTTTGGACCGGGCGCGCGAAGTCGTGCTTTACATGATCCAGATGGGCATGCCGCCGGAAAGGGTGTCCGCCGCTGGCTTCGGGAAATTCGCCCCGGTGGCCTCGAACGACACCCCGGAAGGGATGGCACAGAATCGGCGCATCGAGATCGTGCTGGTGCCGGACATCGGTGAACTACTCAGCTTCGAAGATGAATTAGATTCCAGTGATGGGGTGACGCCATGAACGCGAATCGGTTCGACAAGATTAGCGGGGGCCTGGCCCTTGTGATGGGTACGCTGCTTTCGGCGACTGCCTTCGGGGGCACCTGGACCCTGCAAAACAGCGGTGGCGGCGGATCGGCAACGGCAGTCGCGATCGTTGATGACACGCACGCGGTCGCCTACGGACTGGCGCAGCAACCGGGCAGCGACGATGCCGTTCCGATGTGGATGCGGACGAACGATGGTACGAACTGGAACCCGTCCCCGGCCCAGGGAAAAATGCCTGGTGACTTACTGATGATTAGCAGCATGGTCTGTCCGACGAAGACAAAGTGCATGGCGGCTGCGAGCAGCTTGAATATGCAGTCATTTTCGATGTCTAACGCGATCCTGAAGTCCACGGATGGCGGCAATAACTTTACCTGGCCGCCAACGAAGCAGTGGCTAAACGAGACGTGGGCCTTTTCGAACCTCGATTACGTGTCCGACACGATGGTGTGGCTGTCCAACGGCCCGAACGTGGCGGCGGTCAAGGTTGCAGGTGGGATGTACGAGTACCAGTGGAAGGTGCCGCAGGTCGGCGAGAAAAAATTCCTCACCATCGTGGACATCGATTTCGTCGACGAAAATGTTGGGTACGCGGTCAATGGCAAGGCGACCGAGGGCAATGGCGGCGCCGTGACGATCGAGCCCGAGGGGGCGCTGCTCAAGACCGTTGACGGCGGGGCGACATGGACGCTGCTGTACGATCTCCACGCGGAACTGGCCGCCGACCTTCAGGTCTTGTCGCCCAGTCTGCTGTTCTTGTCGGGCAAGACCTCGGAAGGCCCGTTTTTTCGGCGCAGCGAGGATGGCGGCCAGACTTGGACCGAACTGGTTTTGCCGGGGGGCGAAGAGGATCGGGTCTGGAAAGCGGTGGATGCCTACCGGGCGTTCGATCGGGACACTGCTTACGTCATCGTCGGCGTCCCCGTGGGCCAGGGAAGGCTACGCCCACACGATCTTTGAAATGCGCGACGGCGAGACGCTGGTCGAGGTGCTGCCCAACCCGACTAACCACAGCGGTGGTTTCACTGCGATGGACTGCGCCGGGCCGCACCTGTGCTGGGCGGTCGGCACGGACATGATGGTGGTTAAGTACGAGGGCGATGAACCAGTGGCCGAGGATAACGGGACCGTGCTGCCCGATGCCGCGGGGTCCGACGTAATCGAACCGGATGCCTTGGGCGAGGTCGTGGAAAACGACGAGGCCGCTACTGATCCCGGGCCGTCCCCGTTCGACGACGGATATATACCGCGCGATCTGGCGGGTGTTGGCGGCTCCGGCGGATCGGACGGTTGCATGGCCGGTGGTTCGGCGCTGCCTGGGCTGGCTGCGTTCGGCGTGTCCTTATTGGCGTTGTTGGGACTGCGAATCCGGGGGCGCCGGCGCGGGTGATAGATGACCGGTGCCACAGGGCATGGCGCCCGTTGTTCCTGGACCATTCATGCTTTTTTGGGGTGCGCCGTTTTGCGCATCCTGCCGTGTTTCGTCATGGGGGTCGCCGTACTGTCC
>CAZHDQ010000193.1:0-5716 GCA_964531595.1 uncultured Anaeromyxobacteraceae bacterium | reverse complement strand
GGCGCCGTAAAAAACTCCTTTGACAACGAAGGGGTACGGGATTTCCTCGTGGATGCTGTACAGTTCCGACACGTCCATCAAGGTGCGGCCCTCGGGCACATCGATGCCGGCGCTGCGTCCCAGTTCCATCAGGCGGGTCTTGGCCCGCAGGTCGAACTGGCCACGGGTCGGCAGGAAGGTCCGGATGCCCATCCTCCGCAGGTCGTCTTCCAGTGCCATCAGGGACGGCAGTTCTGAATCCAGGGTCGGGATCAGGACGTCGATGCGCACCTGGTCGTGGATGTATTCCAGGCGGGCACGTACCGCGTCCATGCCCTGACTGGGGTAGGGCAGCAGGTACGTGGCCATCAGGTCCAGGTCCCTGGCGTACAACCCCGGGTCCAGGGTGTCGTAGCCCAGACCGATCAATTCGCCCTGGAATTGCGGTTCCAGGCGCAAGGAACGCAGGACCGACACGCCCGGGCCGGGATTATCCGTGGCGTTCAGGCCGGTTACCGCGACGTGTAGGTTCTTCGTGGACATGGGGTACCTCCCGCGGGCAAGGCCCTAGAATTCCGCATCCCGGGGCACGATCCCCTGTTCCTTCAGCAGCCCGACGAACTCCCGGACGTCCCGGATCAGGTCGTCACGATCGGTCGTGTCGAACGCATCCCCCAGGGATTCGACCACGCCGGCCGCATCCTGGCCCTCCCGCAGGCGCTCCAGTAGGAACCGGCCGGTGGGGTTGACCGAAAAGGTCAGTCCGCTGACTGGGTCGAACAGGAACCCGCTGTCGCTGATGGCCAGATCCTTCAGTCGTTGTACTAGTGTCATCGTCTGACCTCCCGGCCGAGGCTTGGCGGCCACGGCATGTAACGGTTTGCGGGGCCGACCGCCGGCCCCGCCCGGATCCCTAGGCACTGCCAAGTGGCGAGGGCAGGCCGCATACCCCGTCCGGACGACACTGGTATTGGGGGCCGCAATCCCAGTCCAGACGGCAATCGGGCAGGCACGCCCCGGCGTCCGGATTGCAGACGTATCCGGTGCGGCAGTCCGCGCCCCCGTCGCACGCCGGCACGCACCAGGCCTCGCCGCTCAGCGCGATACAACGCAGCCCGTCCGGACACACACCATTGTCGCCGCACACAACGGCGCACAAGCCGTCGGCCCAACCGGTCGACCGTCCTTCTGCGTCGCTGGCTACGAAGCACAATCCGGATGCACAGTCCCGGCTTTCGATGCAGGCGGCCCCTGCTACGGCTCGCTCGGGCCAGTCCGAACCCTCGGGATCGGCACATCCGGACACGGCCAGGATCACCAGGATCGGAAGCCACAGGGCATTCATCTTCGTCAGATTCCGGGTCATGGCCCCCCCTCTTCCCATACCAGGATGCCTGCTGGACTGTTAACGGGGTGTTTAGGTCAGGGTCTGGAGTGTAAATTTCATGTAAAGTTTGCGCCCGTCCGCCCGTCCGGCGGTCCTCATGCAGGTTCCGGATCGCTCGAAGCATCGCGGTTCGGCGCCGGGTCCAGCCTGACCGTTACCGCGAACCCCAGGGGTTCCCGGTTCGCGGCCTGAACCGTGCCGTTGCAGGCCGTGATGCAGGCGTCGACGATGGACAGCCCCAGGCCCGTTCCCCCAGTGTCCCGGCCCCGGGCGCTTTCGGGTCGGAAGAACGGCTCGAACAGGCGCGGCAGGGCGTCGTTTGGAACCCCGGGGCCCAAATCAATCACGTCGATGCGAATCAGGCCCGCTTCCCGACTGGAAACAATCCGAATCGGCCCGGCATGGCCCGCATGGCGCAGGGCATTGCGGACCAGATTGCCCAACGCCCGGGCCAGCAGTTCCCGGTCCGCCAGCACCTGACAGTCCGCCGGGATCTCGATTAGAAGATCCGCCCCATCCCCGGCCTCCCGCTCAGCCATCCGTTGGACCAGGGCAAGCAGCCCCAGCGCTTCGATGTGCGCCGCCTGGGGGGCCACCTCGGCTCGGGAAAACGACAGCAATTCGTCAACCAGGTCCGCCATGTGCTGAACATCTTCCAGGACGTCGGCCACCCGCTCGCCGTCCTCGCCATGGATACGCGTCGCCAGGATTTCCAGGCCCAGGCGCAGACGGGCCACGGGCGATGCCAGTTCATGGGCCACGTCTCCCAGGAAGCGTTTCTGGCCCCGGACGTGATCGTCCAGCCGGGCCGACATGTCGTTGATCGCAGCCCCCAAGCGACCCAGTTCGTCTCCTCGGGACACGCCGACCCGGATGTCGAACCGCCCCCGGGCGATGCGCTCGGCCACTCGTGTCATTCGGGCGATCGGCCCGGTCAGACTGCGGGTCATTGGAAACCACATCAAACTGGCCAGCAGCACAATGACCCCGGCCACCACGACCATGGGCAGAGGATTCAGGAACAGCCCGTGGCCGGTGATCGAATCGGATTCGGCCAATAAGGTAGCGGCTATCGGAGGCCGTTCCATCGACTGGAACACCGGGAACCGGATACCGGCCCAGTATCGCGACGGATCCGGCGTGTACACGGTGAATACCGGGGCCTCGGGGATCCGGGACGCGGCCACCTCGGGGGAATGCGGCGCTAACTGCAGCGTGGGAGGTGGGACCGGAACGGACGGTGGACGAATCCCGGTCGCCGTTCCGCCCAGCCTGGGACGAGTCACCCGTTCCATGACTTCAGGTGGCAGGGGTCCGGCTGGACCTGCCAAGCGGCCCCCGGAGTCCGCGAACAGGTGGAACGTCACGCCGTATTCCCGGGAATACCGGTCCAGGACCGTGTCCCAGCCGGCAGGGGTCGCCCCGTCCAGATCGACGGCCACCACGCGCCCCAAGCCCAGCAACTGAGGCCCGGTATCCAGGCGCAACCCCGAGTCCTCGGGCAAGTGGAACTGGAACCGGAACAGCCCATAGAGGACCAGCGCGCTAATCAGCAGGGTTGCGAAGTACCACACCAGGATCCGGGCGAACATCGGCAACCGGATCTTCATGGCGTCACCGGATCGGACGCCACGAACAGGTACCCCACGGTCCGCACGGTCCGGATGAAGCGAGGCGCCCGGGGATCGTCGCCCAGTTTGCGTCGCAGTGACGACACGTGTACGTCGATGCTGCGGTCGAACACCTCGTGGTCGCGACCTGCCAGTCGCAGCAGAAGCCGATCCCGGGTCATCACCTTCCCCCCCGATCGTGCCAGGACCAGCAGCAGATCGAATTCCATCGGGGTCAGTTCCACGGGACTTCCGTCCAGGAAAGCCTCCCGTGTCCCGGGATCGATCCGCAGGCCCGCGACTTCCACTGGCGATTCATCCCCAACCCCGAGGTGCGTGTCCCTTGTCCCGATCTCGCTGCCCCCGTCGCCCGCCTCAGCCCGGGCGGCTCTCCGGGTCACGGCCCGCAGGCGTGCCAGCAGTTCCCTCGTGGAAAACGTCTTGGGCAGATAGTCGTCGGCTCCCAGTTCCAGGCCCACGATCCGATCAGTTTCGTCGCCTCGGGACGTAAGCATCAGTACCGGAACGTCGGACCGGCGGCGCAGCGTCTTCAGGACATCGAACCCGTCCATCCCGGGCAGCATCACGTCCAGGATCACCGCCTGGAAGTCCCCGGCAAACAGTCGTTCCAGCCCATCGGTCCCGGAATGGGCCGCCGTGACCCGGTAGCCGAGCGGTTCCAGGTAGTCCCTGACCAAGCCGCACAACTTCCGGTCGTCATCGATGATCAGCACGCGGATGGCGTTTTGCGAAGCAAGCATCACACATTCTACCGGTGCAGGGGCGCGAAACGATGATAGCGCCCCAGCCTCAGGCGGTCCACAGGGCCCAAAATCCGCCCGGTTACTGACCTTATGGAGCCGGGCGGGCCTGCGTCTTTGCACGGGCAACTGGATCTGGCCGCGTTCGTGGGCTTCAGCCTGGGCATGACGAACTGGATCGGGGCCTGCTGCGACGGATTTTCCGGGTCCGGGGGCCTTTCGTCCCTTTTATCAGGCAGCGCGCCGTTGTAAGTTCGGGGCCGACCAGCGCCTGGTTAAATGACGGAAGAAGGGGAGGACGGAAGAAGGGGCGTGGAGATGAGATCAAGTAGGGTTGCGATGGCAGTGTTTCCTGAATGGGCGCTGCGGGCGGCGCACGGGACGTTTTTTTGGGCAATCCGGGTCTCGCGGCGACGCCCCATGAATAACCCGGGTTGTTGCGATGGGACCGATCATTGAGCCAGCAACTCTCCAAGCCCGCCTCGCTACAGCTTTCTTTGACCACGGCGAATTTCATCGCTGACATCGGTGACGTCCTCGGGTGGTTTGGTAACGTCCTTGGTCGACTCACTGCCGCCGAGGCCCGCCGGGCCTGGCTGGATAAGGAGGCCGCGTGACCACAATCTTGTGTCTAAATAATAGGGTGCGGTACAGATATACCCCCCATGATGGCGGAAGCCGCCCTTGACCAAGGGATTCTCCCATGTCACGTTGCATTGCGTGTGGGCTCTGCCAGCAGCGGATTTGATGATCTGCCTGAAAAACTGGTCTCGTGAGGGAGGCTGTCATGATAACAGCCGACCAAAAAGTATCCTTGTTGCGCCGTTGAACTGCGACGGTTTGGCTCTTGGCTTTGTTTGGTGACAGGAGTGGTGCGTAATCCTGCCGTTGTGAGGGCCCCTGGTTCAACTTCACTGGTTCAGTGGAAATTGGAAATGCCCAACATATGCCAAAGACGGAATCTATGTGGTGGCCGACTGTTTCTTTGGAAACGCTTGGAAGCGCTTTGTGCGTGGAGGTTTCAATGATGCGGGTATTGATGATGTCGAAAAGATGGACCAACTCGCTTGGCGCTGCCGTCGCAGTGGCGTTCTTGCTCACGGGTCTTGCGACAACAGGATGCGGCAGCAGTGGTGGCGACACCGTTGACGACGTCCTGGTGTCCCAAGATGTGAAAGGCGACGTCAAGGCCGAAGACACCCAGGCCGAAGACATCGGTCTGGACCCGCTCGACATCCAGGCTGAAGACGTCGCTCTGGACCAACCAGATGCCTCCTGCGGCACATGCCCCGATGGCAAGGTTTGCGTTGACGGCGAGTGCCGTTGCCCGGAATCCCAAGTGGACTGCGAGGGCATCTGTACGCCCCTGGGGACGGACCAGAATTGTGGCGCGTGCGGGGATGCCTGCCCCCTGGGAAGGAAATGCGAAGCGAACGCCTGTACCGGATGGGATCAGGTGCCTGTGCCTGGCGGACCGTTCAAGCAGGGATGCAACGCCTTGGAGTGCTGGAAAAACGTGCCGTACCACGAGGTGGACGTACCCGAGTTCGAGATCGATCGTTACGAGGTGACGGTTGGGTTGTACAGGGCGTGTGTGAATGCCGGCGATTGCACGCCGCCGGTTACCGGAACCGCAGAGTATTGCCACTGGGGATTGGCCGGCAGGGAAGACCATCCCGTGAACTGCCTCAAGTGGGACCAAGCCAGGGAATATTGTGCCTGGACCGGTGGGCGATTGTGCAACGAGTCGGAATGGGAGAAGGCAGCCCGTGGGACAGACGAGCGAACGTACCCTTGGGGCAACGAACCCCCGACCTGCGAGTATACGGTGATGGATGATGGTGGATATGGCTGTGGGACGGGTTCGACGATGCCTGTGGGTTCGAAGCCTGCGGGGGCCAGTCCATACGGCGCGCTGGACATGAGCGGAAACGTGTACGAGTGGGTGGCGGACGATTGGCATGGCAACTATACAGGCG
>CAZHDQ010000192.1:0-5743 GCA_964531595.1 uncultured Anaeromyxobacteraceae bacterium | reverse complement strand
ACGTCCCAGGGTCATCTGGAGCATCACCCGGATCGATAAAGACGTCCCGGCGCCCTGGGTCGTTCGACACGTCCGGGCGCTCGACGTCGCCCGAAACGGTTTCCCCTATCGCGTCCTTTCCGCCCGGATCGTCCCCGGACTCATCGTCCCCAGTCAGCAGCGCACCGCCACCCTGGCAGCCGAGTGCGAAAAAAGTAACAATTCCAAATGAAAACAAAACTTTACGCATGTGACCCCCACGACGGCAACCGGAAAGCCGTGATTAGCGATTTTCTTCATCCTACCCGGGGGTTTTTGTCATTGCAATCAGGGAGAGGAAAAACTCTAAAGATTACACCTTGGTAGAAGTTCGAGCGGTCCACCCCATCACGATGCCTAGGACCATTGAAAGTACTGCGGCGATCCCGATCCGAACCTCTGGTGCCTGGGTGAACGTGAACGTATGCAGTGGAATCCACAACCAGACTAGAGTGGCCATCGACTTGTCCAAGCCGGCCCAGCCAATTCCGGAATGCCCCAGAATGCGGTCGATGGCATTGTCCTCCAAATGGTGCAACAGCATCATCGACGGTCCCATCATGATGTTCATGATGGTCGATGTCGCCAGTGCCAGGGCGATTCTGGCCGCCATCCCGGCCTCGGGCCCGGGAAGTGGTACCGACAGTGCCGCCCCGATAGCAGCCGTACCGGCACCGGCCGCCAGGAACAGCAGCTTGATATACATGCCCAGCAGGCCCCAACCAGCGGCCTTAAGCAACGTCTTCGCAATCGAAAATGGATATCGGCGACGGCCGGTCCGGACCATTACTGACAGTATCTCGCCGAACGTTCCCAGCACCAGGAACTGCACAAAGGCGGCCAGGAACATGTGCGACTTGCAAAAGATGACATAGGCGCTCCACATGTAGCCGATCCCGTGTTCAAGCCTGTTGGCAGGGATATCACGGAAGCGGGTCGCGTGCTACCATCGGCCCCCAGTGTGGGGGGGCCTGGCGTGGATCTGGTCGCGTGTATTCGGGATGCAGGGGTTGTCGGGGCGGGAGGTGCGGGCTTTCCCGCTCACGTCAAGGCGGCGGCTCGTGCCGAAATCCTGATCGCGAACGGCGCCGAATGCGAGCCCCTGCTAGTCACCGATCAATGGATCGCGACGCGTCACGCGCGCGAGATAGCTGAGGCGATGCGTGCCGTTGCGGCCCGTGTCGGTGCCCGACGCTTGATTTTTGGGGTCAAGGCCCACTACCACCCGGTCATCGAGGCTATCCGGCCCTTCCTGAACGGGGACCCACAAATCGAACTGGCCGGCGTCGACGATTTCTACCCCGCAGGCGACGAGCAGGTGCTGGTTCACGAGGTCACGGGCCGGATCGTGCCCGAAGGCGGCATCCCGCTGGACGTCGGGGTCGTCGTACAGAACGTCGCAACGATGGTAAACGTGCGTCGCGCCATGGACGGCGTGCCGGTGACTCGCAAGGACGTCACGGTGGCCGGCTTGGTCGCGAACCCAGGCGTGTTCGACGTACCTGTGGGTATCTCGGCAGCCGAGGTTATCGCTGCGGCCGGCGGGATGACGGAAGCCGATGTCGCAGTTATCGAGGGCGGCCCGATGATGGGCCTGCTGCGCGACGACCTGTCCGCGCCCGTCACCAAGACGACCGGGGCGTATCTGGTACTGCCGGCTGACAATACGGTGGTGACGTCAAGACGCAGTTCGCACGCGGCGGTATTTCGCCGGGCGCTGGCCGTTTGCTGCCAGTGTCGGATCTGCACCGACCAGTGTTCGAGGGCATTGCTGGGCCACCGGATCGCGCCCCACTTGGCGATGCGGGCGCTGTTGGCCGGGGCTGACATCTCGCCGATGGTACGGGCCATGGGCTATCTGTGTTCCCAGTGCGGGATCTGTGAGGTGTGGGCGTGCCCGCTGGGCCTGTCGCCGCGCTACGTGCTTGGGGACTTCAAGGCTGGGATGCTGGCTGAACGGCTGGCCAATCCGCTGCGCGACCGTACCGAGGCGGTGCTGGAGGCCCAGACCTGGATCCGCGTGCCCAAGCCGCGACTGGTCGAACGCCTGGGGCTGAAGCCTTACCTGTTGCCGCACCAAGGTGTTCCGGTCGTGGTGCCGGACCCGTGGGAGGTTCGGCTTAATCTAAAGCAGCACGTCGGGGTGCCGGCGGTTCCGATCGTCTTGGCCGGGGAGCACGTGGTGGCAGGCACCTGCATCGCCGAAATCCCCGATGGGGCGTTGGGCGCGCGTGTGCACGCTTCGATGGCCGGCGTGGTCCGGTCCGTCGACGCCTTGTCCATCCGAATCGAGAGGGCGCATTGATGGCATCGCAACCTGCGGTCGGATTGCTGGAACTGACCTCCATCGCCCGGGGCATCGTGGCGGCCGACGCAATGGTCAAGCGGGCGCCCGTGCGCCTGCTCCAGTCGCAGACGATCTGTCCCGGCAAGTATCTTATATTGATAGGGGGCGATGAGGACCCGGTCCGTGAGGCGATGGCGGTCGGAATCCACTATGCCGGCGCCTACCTGGTGGACCGGCTGATCATCCCGAATTTACACGGCCAGGTCATCCCCGCTTTGTCGGCGGTCCAACCGTTGCCTGCCCTCGAATCGGTCGGCGTGATCGAGACGTTTTCGGTCGCGGCAACCGTGGTTGCGGCGGACGCGGCTTGCAAGGCCGCAGATGTCACGCTGATCGAGGTCCGTCTGGGCAACGGCCTGGGCGGCAAGGCTTACGTTACGATGTCCGGCGAGCAATTTTCGGTGGAAGCGGCCTTGGACGCAGGAGTGGCGGCCGTCGACTCGGGGCTGCTGGTCCGGTCGGAACTCATCCCCGCCCCGCACAGCGACCTGGGGCGCGCCCTGCTCTAGGGGCGCCCGCCGCAGGAGGTCCGATGGTGTCAACGCGGGCCACTCAGACAGCACCGAAACCGAATCCCGCGATGCTGGACCCCGAGCGCATGGGGTTCGTACTGGTGGCCGTGCTCTCCCTAGCCGCCGCTGCTGCTGTGCTGACCGCCCCGATTCTACCCTTCCAGGATCTGCCGGCCCATGGGGCGATCCTGCGGCTCCTGGCCGACCCTGACAAGTACGCGACCTGGTTTATTCCCGCGTCGCCTTACGTCCACTCGTGGCTGGCCTACCTGCTTGCCGGGGTGCTGGCGGGACCGCTGGGCCTCGACGGTGCCATTCGATTCCTTGTGGCTCTTTCGGTGGCTGGACTGCCACTGGCCGCGTGGGGCCTGGGCCGGCAGTTGACTGGACAAGGTGCAGCGGCGGGGTTGGCTGGTGTCGTTGGTGCCTTCAACCTGTCTGTCGGGATGGGATTTCTGCCGTGGAACCTAGCCTGCCTGGCTGCCATGTCAGGGACGGCCGGTATCGCGTGGGCAATGGCGACCCCTTCAAGGACGCTTATCGCGGTAGCGTTGGCCGCCGCGTTCTCCCTGCTGTCCTACGGGCTACATTTCTTCGGCTACTTGTTGTTCGCGGGTCTGGCAGGGTCTTTCGTGGTGATTGCGGTCCGGGGGCGGGTGCTGGAGCGAGTTGTCGTGGGCCTCGCGGCAATTGGTCCGGGAGCCTTGGCGTTCATGGCCCGGCATGCTGCAGGCGGTGGGGGAATTTCGGGGGCGGGTGTGGACCTTCCGGCAATTGATATCGTGGCGCAACTCGGGTTGCTGGCTGAGGCCTTGACGCTGGGCAGCCGCCCGGTTTTCGACGACATCGTTGCCTGGACCGCCATCGCGGTCGTGTGGGGCGGGATCGTCGCAGCGCTTTTCGAGCAGCGTGGACTGACGCGTTCCCGCCGTTGGGCCTGGGCACTGCTGGCAGCCTTTACACTGTTTGTGCTGATCATCATCGTTCCCAGCCACATGACGAAGCCGCGAATCGTGCTGGCCGGTCCGCGGATGGTGCCCGTGGCGCTGGTGCTTGCAGCAATGGTAGGACCACGGCGCGGGTGGCCGGCGGTTGTGATTCGCTGGGTGCTGGCAGCCACTGCCGTCCTGGCGATCGGTTTTGCGACCGCCGCAATCCATTTGGACGGTGCGACCTTACTGCCCCAGGCGCGCATGTTTGACCAGTTGGTCCCCGGACGGGTGCTTGCCTCGGTCGCGGCCCATCGCCCACCGCA
This sequence comes from uncultured Anaeromyxobacteraceae bacterium, assembly GCA_964531595.1. Classification (GTDB taxonomy): domain Bacteria; phylum Myxococcota_A; class UBA9042; order DTJE01; family DTJE01; genus DUVQ01. The sequence goes on along the minus strand of CAZHDQ010000192.1, from coordinate 1,611 downwards.
CCAGGCCCTGCTGACGAACCACGCGGGAATCCACCTGCCCGAGCGCTACCTGGCTACCGGCAGGGGGGTGACCTTGTTCCCATTCCTGCACTCTGAATCGCCAGTCGCGCTGCGACTGCCTTATTCGACCGACGTCGAGGAACTGTACCGAGACCTGCCGACCTTCCTAAAACGGGCTGCCTCCTGGGCGGACTTGGTCGCCGGCGAACTGGGCAGTGATGAGCGTGCCTCTGTGGCAATGACGAACGCTGGTTTTTTGCCATGCGAACGTCAGGGGCAAGGTGACTGGCGGTTCTGGACACGTCGCGCCGAACCGTGCTTCGTGGCAAAAGGCTCTGGGGCGGACGTCGAACCATGAGCAATTGCAGCCATGATAGGCGGTTGGTAACCATTGCCAGATTGGGCCCGTCTTCGCCCTCATTGATTATTTCTATTGACACTGGAACCCGGTTGATGCACTATCCCTCCCCTGGGATTTTTCTTCCCCGGGAAATCAACGAAGAAAAATAGGCTTGACAGTTGGAATAGAGAGTATAGGATGTTGTGCCCCTGGGCTGGCGATACTGCTCGCGCCGAGGGGTTGGGAAAAGGAACCGAGGAGACCCTGATGCCGACGATCAATCAACTGGTTCGTAAGGGGCGGACGGTCCGCAAGTACAAGACCAAGTCTCCGGCGCTTCAGGCTTGCCCGATGCGTCGAGGTGTTTGTACCCGCGTGTACACGACGACGCCCAAGAAGCCGAACTCGGCCATGCGGAAGGTTGCGAAGGTCCGCCTGACGAACGGTTTCGAGGTGATCGCCTACATTCCCGGCGAGGGGCACAACCTCAGCGAGCACTCCCAGGTAATGGTCCGTGGGGGTCGCGTCAAGGACCTTCCCGGTGTCCGCTATCACATTGTTCGCGGCACGATGGACGCGAAGGGCGTTGACGCCCGCCGTCGCAGCCGCTCGAAGTACGGTGCCAAGCAGCCCAAGGGCGTGAAGTAGTCAATGGAGGCAGCCGATGCCCAGGCGTAGAGTGGTCCAGCGGCGGGAAGTCCTGCCGGATGCGCGGTTCAATGACTGGCTGGTCGCGAAGTTCGTGAACCACCTGATGGTGTGCGGCAAGAAATCCGTTGCCGAAAAGGTGTTCTACGACGCGATGGATCTCATCGCACGCAAGACCAAGGAAGATCCACTCAAGATCTTCAAGCGAGCCGTCGAGAACGTGAAGCCGCAGGTTGAGGTCAAATCCCGACGCGTTGGCGGTGCGACCTACCAGGTCCCCGTTGAAATTCGCGCCGAGCGCAAGACCGCCCTCGCGATCCGTTGGCTGCTCGGGTACGCCCGTAGCCGTTCGGAAAAGGGTATGACCAACAAGTTGTCGTCCGAAATCATCGACGCGTTCAACGGTCGCGGCAACGCGATGAAGAAGCGGGATGACACGCACCGTATGGCAGAAGCGAACAAGGCATTCGCGCACTACCGCTGGTAGGCGCAGAAAGCAGGGGAGCAGTTTTCGTGGGCAGGGCGATCGACATCGGCGCGGTTCGTAATATCGGCATCATGGCACACATCGATGCAGGTAAGACGACCACCACCGAGCGCATCCTGTTCTTCACGGGGAGCTC
>CAZHDQ010000191.1:0-5751 GCA_964531595.1 uncultured Anaeromyxobacteraceae bacterium | reverse complement strand
GGGTGTCACGGGCCAATCCGCCTGAATGCGGCACGAAAGTGACCCGCAGGCACCCTGTATACGGCGCAAAGACCATCTCGAGAGGAGAACGCTCGACCCTGGTGGATTGAGGGTGCTTGAGGTAAAAGACCGCTTCGTGCTACCGTTTGACGGCCGGTCGCCGGCATTCCACCCGGCACAGTTGATTCGGACCAGACTGGGCACACGCCCCGTTGCGACATGGTTTTTCGTGCTAGGCCACCCCAACAGGAGGAATCCCATGCCCGGCGCTACTACCCCAAATCGGGCAAATGCATCGACCGGGCACTCTTGACCCGCCCGGATATCGCAGCACTTTCCGCACTTCGCGGATGATTGTTCCTCCACGCTGTCTGAAAGGCCTTACAATACGCCTCCCCGCCAGATCGGCCTGGGGATGAATTGGCGTGAAGTATCCGGGGGATACCGATGAAACACGATTCCATTGCAGTAATCGATTTTGGTGGACAGTACTCCCATCTGATCGCGACCAAGGTCCGCCGCAAAGGCGTTCTGGCTGAAATCCGCCAGCCTGATGACCCGATCGACATGTTCCTGGACTATAAGGGCATCATCCTGTCCGGTAGCCCGTCATTGTCCGCTTTTGGTGAAGAAAGCACGTGGAACAAGGAAGTTTTTGAACTGGACATCCCGATACTGGGTTTTTGCTTTGGACACCAGGAAATTGCCAAATACTACGGTGGTCGTGTCGAACACGGTGGGCGCGAGTGGGGTCTGGCGACGCTGAACATCCTGGTTGATCACCCGTTATTCAAGGGCCTGGAAAAAAAAGAAACGGTCTGGATGAGCCACTTCGACACCGTCGTCGAACTTGGCGAGGACTTCCAGGAATTCGGTTACAGCCAGCTTGGTGAAACCGGCCGTTCGCATCGTCTGGCAGCCATCGGTTCGGACAAGTACAGTCGTTATGGTTTCCAGTTCCATCCCGAAGTCGAAAACAGCGTTCACGGCGACCAGATGATTGGGAACTTTGTTTTAGATATCTGTAAATGCGACCCGACGTGGAGCATGGAGGCATACCTGGCCGAGACGGTCGAACGCGTCCGGGCCCAGGTTGGGGAAAAGTCGGTCTTTCTGCTGGCCTCCGGCGGCGTCGATTCCACCGTCGCTGCCAAGGTCTTCGGGCTGGCGCTGGGCGCGGACCGGCTTCACCTGCTGCATGTCGATAACGGCATGATGCGCAAGGGCGAAAGTGCCCGCGTTATGCAGATGTATGCAGATCTGGGACTGGCGACCAACCTTCATTTTATAGATGCGACTGACGAATTCCTGGCGGCCGTCGGTAACGAGACCGACCCCGAAAAGAAGCGTCGCGCTATTGGTAACACATTCATCGATGTGTTCGACCGAGAGGCGCGCCGTCTGGGTATCGAAGGCCACCTGCTGGGGCAGGGCACGATTTATCCAGACACCATAGAAACCGGCGGAACCAAGCGTGCAGATACGATCAAGACGCATCATAATCGGGTGCCGATCATTGAAAAACTGATTAAAGAGGGTCGCGTCGTCGAGCCGCTGGCCGAGCTTTACAAGGTCGAAGTCCGTGAGCTTGGCGAAAAGTTGGGCATCCAGCGCGACGCAATCTGGCGGCACCCGTTCCCTGGACCGGGGCTGGGGGTCAGGTTACTGTGCTCAAACGGTATTATGCCGCCTGACGACATCGCGTCGCTGCAGGCCATCGTCGGCCCCATGGCTGAAAGACTCGGCGTGCGCGCATACGTCCTGCCGATCAAGTCGGTCGGTGTCAAGGCGGATCTGCGCTCATACGAGCACCCTGTCGTGCTGTGTGGGCAGGTCGATTTTCAGCAGTTGATCGAGGTCTCAGGCAATATTTTGAAGGAAGTGCAGGGCATCAACCGGTGTATCTGGAATGTGATGGGCGATGACCCGAAAACGGTCGAACTTGTCGAAGGATACATGACCAAGGATCGTCTGGACCTGCTGCGCGAAGCCGACCAGATCGTGATGGACGCGCTGCGGCGCAATGATTTATACGACAGCATCTGGCAGTGTCCGACGGCGATGGTTCCGTTGCGCATTAACGGCGTTGGCCGCGAACTGGTTATTGTTCGGCCTATCAAGTCCGAGCGGGCCATGTCGGCCACCGCCGCTGAACTACCCGCCGTCGTCATCGACGAAATCCGTCGTGGCATAGAAAAGCTGCCAGGTATCGCTGGCTTAACCCTCGACCTTACATCGAAACCCCCGGGAACCATTGAATGGGAATAGCCCGCCTTCCTTCCATGTTCGCGTCGCTTCGCCACCGGAACTACCGGCTGTTTTTCTTTGGGCAGGTCGTTTCACTGTTTGGGCTGTGGATGCAGAACGCGGCCCAGTCCTGGCTTGTATTCGAAATGACCGGGTCCAAGTCGATGCTGGGCCTGACCATGGTTGCGGAAACGCTGCCGATCCTTTTGTTTTCCACGTGGGGCGGCGTATTGGCCGACCGTTACCCGAAACGCAGCATCCTGTATGTGACGCAGTCTATCGAGGCCCTTTTGGCCTTTACTCTGGCCGCCCTGGTGTTTACGGACACTGTTCAGGTCTGGCACATTATGACCTTGGCAGTGATCCTTGGTGTCAACTCGGGATTTGAATCCCCCGCCCGCCAATCGTTCACCATCGAGATGGTCGGTCGTGACGATCTGATGAACGCGATCGGCCTGATTTCATCGGTGTTTCATGGTGCCCGCATCGTTGGTCCCGCCCTTGCCGGATTGGTCATTGCAGCCTGGGGTACCGGGATTTGTTTCCTTGTAAACGGCCTCAGTTTCGGGGCTTTGCTGGCGGCGCTTCTGGCGATGCGGATGCTGCCGGGTGTCACTGCGGAAACGGGCGAATCCGAGTCTACCTGGAGCAACACGCTTAAAGGTTTCAGAGTGGTTAGGCGTACCCCCGCTGTGTTGAAAATGATGTTGCTGACATTTGTTATGGGTGTCTTCGGGTGGCCGTACGTGGTGCTTATGCCGGCGATTGCAAAGGAAAACTTCGGGGTTGGCGCCGACGGGTATGGCGTGTTGATGTCGGCCGGCGGGATCGGGTCGGTGATTGGGGCCCTCAGCCTGGCCGCTGCGCGACACGTTCGTGACGGACGGTACGTTCTGGTTGGCTCGATGTTGGTTTTCAGCGCGGCGGCGATAGTTTTTTCCCAGGTACATACCTTTTGGTTCGCCCTGCTTGTATTGATTCCGGTCGGATTCGGGATGACGACATTCTTTTCCGCAACCGATGCTCTGATTCAGACCAGTGTCGACGACAACGTACGTGGCCGGGTGTTGGGCGTGCAAGCGCTTATCTGGGGAGCAATGATGCCCACCGGGTCCTTCCTGGCCGGAACATTTGGGGATCTTATCGGCAGTGGCACCACAATTTTTGTCGGTGCTGTCCTGGTCGGTTGCTGCGGCATCGCCGCCTTGTTTGTCCTGCCCAAGGGCTTGGAACTGGGCCGCCAGATATACTAGGGCGTCCTGCCAAATCAGTCCCCACTACGAATATTTGCCCTGACGTTCGCGACCTTGTCGAAGATTACTTCTGCTGTTTTCGTCCAGTGGAAGGGCTTCGCGGAGTAATCGTTGTGAGCGGAGATGAAGCGGTGGAGTTCATCGCGAAGCGCCTTCACAGAGCAAAAGACGCCACGGTATAGTGCGCGGCGTTCAAGTTGAGCAGACCAGCCTTCGACGGCATTCAGCCACGAGGCATTCGTAGGCGTGAAGTGCAAAGGGAAACGCGGGTGCCTGGCGAGGAAGTCTTTCACCACTTCGAGGCAGGGCCGAACGATAGGACCCATTCACCAGCCTCGCTTACCGCGCCGTGCGCGTAGTGGTATCTGCCCGAAAAGAGTTCCCGCGATCGAGACTCGGTGGTGGTGAGTTCGGCGGTTGCCCGTTGACATGCCTGACGGGGGTATTTATATCCCGTATGTACGGTTTCGTTCTTCCCTACCTGTGGTGATGATTCGGCGAGGTGGTCGAGATGTTCAGGATTCGGCGGATCCACGACAACGTCCTGCCCCGGAACAGGACGATCATCGCGGATGTACAGGAGACCCTACGCCGGCAGTTTCCACTGGCGCCGGCCCGGGAAATCGATGAACTGCCCCGGAAGTTGACGAACCCCTTCAAATTCCGGTTTAGGACCGTTCTCCTGGTGGCAGAGGACGGCCCAGGGTCCATGGTCGGATTCGCGGTCCTCCTCCACGAACCCGAGTTGCGCTTCAGTTTCCTGGACTTCATTTCCGCCGCCTTCGGGCGCACGGGACGGGGTATTGGTGGCGCCCTCTACGAGCGGGTTCGCAAGGAGGCGCGGGAACGGGGGGACATGGGCATCTTCATGGAATGTCTCCCTGACGATTCGGCACTGAGCCCCGATCCGGCGATCCGGGCCGAAAACGTCTCGCGCCTGCGCTTCTACGAACGGTACGGGGTTCGTCCCATCGTCGGAACCATGTACGAGACCCCCGTCCAGCCCGACGACGTCGATCCCCCGTATCTGGTGTTCGACCCCCTGGGTGGGCCCGAGGAACTTCCGCGGGAACGGACCCGGGCGATTGTCCGTGTCATCCTGGAGCGGAAATACCCCCGGTATTGCCCGCCCGATTACGTCGATCGGGTCGTGGAATCCTTCGCCGACGATCCCGTGCGGCTCCGGGCCCCCAGGTATATCAAGGCGGCGGTGCCCCTTCCCGTCGCGGCCGATCTGCCCGATGATCGGCGGATTCTGCTGGTGGTCAACGATCGCCACGACATCCATCACGTCCATGAGCGGGGGTACGTGGAATCGCCGGCGCGGATTTCGTCGATCCTGAAACGCCTGCAGCCTACGGGATTGTTTGTCGCCGGCGAACCCCGGGCCTTTCCCGAACGGCACATCCGGGAGGTTCACGATCAGGCTTATGTGGACTACTTCAAGGCCATGTGCGCCCGCCTGAGTCCCGAACAACGGCCGGTCTATCCATACGTATTTCCCATCCGGAACACGGCGCGTCCCCCAAGGGATCGGGCCATCCGTGCCGGGTACTACTGCATCGACACCTTCACACCCCTGACCCACAACGCCTATCTGGCGGCCCGTCGTGGGGTGGATTGCGCCCTGACGGCGGCGAAGGCTCTCTTCGACGGGCGACGATTCGCATATGCTCTGGTCCGCCCCCCGGGTCATCATGCCGAGCGCCGGTCCTTCGGAGGCTTTTGCTATTTCAACAACGCCGCCATCGCGGCCCAGTACCTAGTGGGACTGGGCGCCGGGACTGTGGCGATTCTGGACGTGGACTATCATCACGGCAACGGACAGCAAGAAATCTTTTGGGAGCGCCGTGACGTCCTGACCGTTTCGATTCACGGCCATCCATCCTTCGCCTATCCGTACTTCAGCGGTTTTGCCGACGAGACGGGGGCCGGGGCCGGCGAAAGGTTCAATCTGAATCTGCCCCTGAAGGAATCGGTGGACGGGGTTGTCTATCGGAAGGCCTTGGAACGTGCCCTCAAGCGCATCCGCCGGTTCCGTCCGGCCGTCCTGGTCCTTTGCCTTGGCCTGGACACGGCCCTGAACGACCCCACGGGTTCCTGGTCCCTCAAGGCCGATGATTTCGAGGCGAACGGGCGTCTCATCGGTGCCCTGAGGCTTCCGACACTCGTGGTCCAGGAGGGGGGGTACGACACCCGGGTCCTGGGAACCAACGCCGCACGATTCCTGAAGGGGCTGTGGGAGGCGGGC
>CAZHDQ010000190.1:0-5764 GCA_964531595.1 uncultured Anaeromyxobacteraceae bacterium | reverse complement strand
GATCCGGATGTATATCTTCGCCTAGGCTGCCACCGGAGTCCATGGTGAGTCGGGCGGCCTCACATCCACAGGGCGTCGACCTGCTGGACGACCCAGGAACGCCATCCAGAGGAACTGAGGCTGGTGTCGTCGAAGCGGTTGATGTCGAACAGGTCGCGTAGGATGTGGTAGGTGCGCAGCCGGACCTGGTCGGGCGCCAGGACCGTCAAGCTAGGACCACCGCTGATGGTCATGTCGGGTAGTCGAATGCTGCGCATTTCGCCGGGAACCACGATCGTCCAACTGCCCGACGCTTTGAATCCATAAAGGCGCATGTAGGACAGCGATGGATTGGGCAGGCCCTCGAAGTCCCAAGCAATCGTTCGGTCCGTCCAAGGCAAACCCGCCTCCGGCCGGGAATAAACCGCGATGTCCAGGAAGGGGCCTACCGCCACCGCGTCGGTGGAAAGCGCTAGAACAGTGCCGTCCCGGCCGGGCAGAAGTGTTGCGACCTCGCCGGCGAACCCTGGGATGACAACCGGCGACCACGCGCCGTCGGTGAACCGGAATAGGCTTCCCCTGGAGCCGCCGGCCAGTGCGGTCCCGTCGCCGGGACCGATCACGGCGCGCAGGTCGACCCAGGTGGGTACCGGAATCGGCGCCAGGTTGCCGATCCAATCCCCGACGAACGCCGTACCGCCGGTACCGACGGCCACTACCAGGCCGGATACGTTCGCGGCCGCAAGCAGGTCTTCGTCCGTCGCGAAGGGCAGCAGCGGGGTCGCGATGCCGGCGTCGATGGCGATCACCAGCCCGGCGTCGCCGAAACCGAGCAAGCCGCCGTCTGGCGCAGACAGCAGCGCTCGAATCGGCGCACGTGAGCCGTAGGGCACGTTGGACCAGGCCCCGTCGGGATCCCGGCGCAGCAAAACGCCGTCGCCGCCTGCCCAGGCCGTTCCGTCCGCCTCAATCGCTACGGTCGAAAGGTTTCGTGGTGACGACGCGGCCTCGCGAATCCAGGCGTCGCCTTCCAGCCGAGCCACCAATCCAGCGTCGCCGACCGCGAACACGGTGCCGCCGCCGGCGGTGCAGGCGCGCACTGCGCGTGTCGCCGCCGATGGCATGCCGGAAACCCTGCCGTCAGTGTCCACGAACCACGAGCGGCCCTGCGAGGAAAACAACAGCGCACCGCCGTCGACCGCGCATCCAGCGATCGCATCCGGACGGATGTCTGGCGACAAGACGACCCCGGTGCCACCGTCGACTCGGGCGATCGAGTTGTCCCGCCCCGGGGCCCACCCTTGCTCGCGCGAGACCGAGTAGGGCAGCGAGTCCACAGTCAGAGAGTTGGCCTCAGCGTAGAAACTCAGCCGTGCCCCCTCCAACGGCCCAGTCAAGACCCGGGGCATGTGGGGGACGATGTACCTGTTGCGATCGGTCCCTCCCAGGAGCGGCCAGGGCCGCAGGACACCGTCCGAACCCAGGTCCATCGAGACCATCATTTGGTGGGCGCTCGGCCCGTTCGGGCCTCCCGGCGCGTTGATCAGGCTGACCTCCAGATCCCTGTCCAGCGGGATGTCCATGGAAACGTCCTGGTCGGCCGTGATCCGGGCGGGGTACACGGCCACTTGGCGTGTCAGTCCCATCACGACGGGTTCGAACGCGCCGTCCGAAAAGCGGCGTAGGCCCCCGATGCATTGAACCGCGACGTTGCCCAGTCGGGAGTTGATGACGTAGGAACCGTCGCGACCCGCCAGTGCGCCGGGTCCCTGCTCGGCCGCGTACGAGAACGCGCTGGTCAGCGTCGTATTGCACTGGATTTCGGCACGGCCTACCGCCGGCATGCATGCGGAGCCAACGCCTGGGACGCCGAAGCAGGCGTAACCGTCTGGACAGTCGGCATCGTCGCCGCACGCGGTTGCGCAATGGAATCCGGCATTGGCGACGTCGACGCACCAGGCGCCGTCACCGCATTCTGCGTCACGCGCGCAGGGCCGGCATAGTGGACCATGCACCAGGGACCGGCCGGCGCACGGTTCGGGCGGGGCCAGCAGGTTCTTGTCAGCGCCCAGCACACGGCCCTGCACCAACCCGGGTGGCAGCGGGTCGGGCCTTGAGCTGCCGCCGTTGCCGCTCGACGGCCGGGGTACCAGCGAATCTATGAACACCGTGACGTTCTCGGCGTCGATACCAGCAATCGTGAACGCGGTGTAGTCCTCGCGTGCGGCGGTTACCTGGACCGGACCGAACAGGTCGAAGTCAGACAAAGTCACCTGACCGGCGTCGTTCGTTCGTCCATGGTAAGGGCTGTCGCCGTCTTCACCCAGGATCACGAAGGCCAAGGGCACAGGTAGACCGGTCGAACCGTCCAGCACCGTCACGTTCACGGCGCCGGCGATCGTCTCGCCCCAGACCCCGCCGAACACGCCGGTCGGGTCGAAATAGGTGAAAACATCGGGCAGCGTCCGAAAGTAGCCTGTCGGGAAACGGACGCTCACGTCGGCGCGGCCCGTCTGCGGAAAACGGGGTGTGCGGATCAGCAACCGAGCCGGGTCGGAATCGTCCTCGATCGTCGCGGGAATTCCGTCGAAATCTACTAACGTGCCAGGACCGAAACCGGATCCTACCAGCGCGACCAGCGTGCCGCCGGCTACCGCGCCCTGGTCGGGCGTGACTGCCAGTAAATCGGGTTCGAAGGCGCCGTAAGTGAACGCCTGGGGCAGCGTTGCGTGTTCGCCCCGACTGGTCACAACCGTGACGTCGTGCCGCCCTGGGCTGCCCGGCGACGTGACGACATCCACTGCCTCGCCGGTCGGGCCCGCGACGATGTCGGAAGGCAGTGGGCCGATGCGGACCGTTCGTGTTGCGGCGAGTCCAGTGCCGCGCAGCAGGACCCGGGTGCCGCCGGCCAATGGCCCTGATGCCGGGGAAACCTCCGTCAGCGTGACCGTGGGGTCGTAGCGCAGGCAGTTCGCCAAGAACGCCCCGCCCACTGCCGTCTGGACCTCGCAGTCCACCAACCCGGGCGCGTGTGCCGGGGCCAAGATCCGGATCGCGCCGACCGCGCCGTCAACACCGACCACCTCGGCCGGCAGGTTGCCGACACGGACCGTGACCTCCGAAGGGGCCAGTCCCGCGATGCCGCGCATGGCCATCACGCGTTCGACGCCACCAGCGGCCGGTGCGAATGGAGGAGAAATTCCCAGCAACGTGACCGGGCCGACGCCTGGGGCGCCATCGATCACCCAGACGCACGCGGGGTTGGTCGCCCTGCCACCGGGGCCCGAGACTGTCACCTGGACGGGGCCGGGCCCCGCTGGGTCGAGCGTGAAGGCGCGCGTCGCCCCGTCTGCGTCATTCAAGGTACCTTGGCCAGGTAGCGTGTCGACCGTGTCAATCGTGGTCAGACCCTCGCCAGAAAGCGCGATTCGGATGGGAACCCCGGCCGAAACCACGACTGGTTCGCATCCGGGAATCGTAGGGGTCTCGACGAAGTAAAATCCCTTCCGCATGGTGCCTGACCCAACCGAGGAAACGGCCAGCACGTCCCGGGGACCAGCATTACCTGGCGGGGTCAAGGCCAGCACGGTCCGGTCGTCCAGGACGCGGACCGCGAACGCGGGGCGCCCACCGACGACGATTCGAGTGTCAGGGGCGAATCCGTGGCCCCGCACGGTGATCGGGGTACCGCCCGCAGCGGGGCCGATATCGGGTGAAACCGCTTCGACTGCTACATCGGCCTCGTAGAAGAAGCCGCGTTCCAGGCGAGTGAACGTACCGTTCGGTCGGATTACCGACACCGAAGCAAACCCGGCTTGGTTCGCGGGGGTTGTTGCCAGCATGGACTTCTCGTTTTCGGCCACGACATCGATGGCCTCGGACGCCCCGAACACCACGCGGTCACCAGCGGCGAACCCGTAGCCAAGGACCTCGACGCGGGTGCCGCCAGTGACCGGGCCCCGAGCGGGTTTGACCGCCGCAACCGCGAACGTCGGCTCCTCGCCATCGGGCGTTGTCGGGTTGTCGATGGGGGCGAAAGCATCCTCGCGCAAGATGATGTCGGGGCCGTCATCGCGTCCCGGGATCTCGGGCAACGAGCAACTGACGGCGATGGTGGCAAGGACCAGGCACGAGACGATTCGCACTTTCACCTCCCGGTTGAAAGAGTATCGCGAAAAACGATTCGAATGGGGGATTCGAATCGGCCGTCGCCCTGCCTTGGCACGTGTCCGGCGTGTGGCGACGCGCTCAGGGCGATTGGAACATGCCCCGAAACTGCCAGTTTGACGGTACGACCGGCGTCTGGATGTCAAAATGTCATCCTTCGGAGGCATCCACAGCGCGAGGTAGGACGCCGACGTTGGCTGGGGCCTCCGGAACTGCCCGGAACCGGGCCGGATCCGACGCTTACGGCCAGTCAAGCATGTCTTTTTGTGCGCTGGTACGTCCGTTGCATGGTAACGATCTTTGGAGTGCGTGCGCCGGCCGGAAAGGGGCTTGAATGCAGGAATTTCTTCGAAGGAACTTCTGGGTGGTCCACCTAGCGGCCATAGCGATGGGCGCTTGGCTGGTAGCCGCCATCGTCACTCAGGCAGTCGCCTGGCAGATCCTCAAACCAGACCCGAATGCGACCGCAGCCATGCTGGCAGCGATCCCGGCGCCTATGCCCAAACCGGTCAAGGCCGAGTCCCAGGTATCGTTGCTGTCAACACTGAGCGATCACAACATCTTCGATGCAGAACCGCCGGTCATCATCGAAACCGAGAACGGGGATGAGGCTGAAGGCGAACTGGTGCCGTCGCTAGACTTCAACGTCGACCTGCTGGGGACCCTCGTTGCCCAGGACCCGCAGTGGTCTCTGGCAACGATCCGGGTCGAGGGTATAACCGAGATGGTTCGCCGCGGGGTGATGGTTCGCGACCAGGCGGAAGTCGTCGAAATCGCGCCCCGCTATATCGTGCTTGCCGCCGGGACCGACTTCAAGGTGATCAAGTTGTGGGACGCCAAGATGGCCGACCGGCCCACCCCAGGTCGTATCCAGCAGCCCTCCGCGTCAGTTGGAATGCGCGCGCCGCCCCCTTCCTCGGGCAGCGAGTTTGCCAAGGGTGTTGCCAAGAAGGGACCCTACGAATATCAGATCGACCGGAACATGCTGGAGGAAAATCTCCAGGACCTGACGAAACTGGGGATGCAGGCACGGATCGTTCCGAACTACGAGGCCGGGAAGTACAGCGGCTTCCGTTTGGTCGGGGTCCGGCCCGACAGCCTGTACAAGGCGATCGGTCTCCAGTCCGGCGACATGATCAGTCGCGTCAACGGCCAGAATATCGACACGCCGAATCGGGCGATCCAGTTGTTCGAGGAACTGCGCAGCAGTTCGGGCGTCGCCCTGGATATCGAGCGGCGTGGCAAGAAGATCACGTTGAACTACCAGATCAAGTGAAACGAGGGATTTGCATGACCCACGACCTTGGAAGACGCCCCGTTTTCGGCACTTTGGTGCCGGCGCTGCTGGTGGTCCTTGCCGTCACCCTGTCGGCATCCGGCGTGCCGGCGCAGTCGGCCGGTGCCCGGGGCCCGGCGGTGTTGCCAAAAAGCACGGGAAGGACGCCGCCACCGAAACTTCCCGGCCAGGCAACGACTGCTCCCGCCCAGGCGCCAATCAGCCAAACGATATCGCCGGTGCTGGATGACGACGCCCCGCCGACCCCCGAGGAGGTCAAGGCTTCGTGGGCGCTGAAGTCGAATTTCGAGGGCGACCCGAAGTGCGTGTCGTTGCCCCTCA
>CAZHDQ010000189.1:0-5783 GCA_964531595.1 uncultured Anaeromyxobacteraceae bacterium | reverse complement strand
GCAGCCAGTCCGCTTCGCTAATTGTCCGGGCGTTGGCCCTCAAGGAAGTCTCGCCAAGAGACGTCTTCCCCATTCTGACCAAGGAATTCAGGGTATCCATTTTGTTGGCGCTGCTGCTTGGTGTCATTGCCTTTGGGCGGGTATTCTTCTTTGGTGCCGGGTCCGGGTCCCCAGACAGTTTCTCGTTGATTTGGATTGCCTTTGCTATTGCGCTTGCGCTGGGGTTACAAGTTGTCACATCGACCTTGATAGGTGCATTGCTTCCCCTTGCTGCGGCCAAGATGAAACTGGACCCGGCGGTTGTGGCTAGCCCAGCCCTGACCACTATTGTGGATATGACAGGACTGATGATTTTCTTTTCGATAGCTTCGTTATTTATGGGCAATATCTGAAGGCACCACCGCTGATCACGTAGTCGCAGAATATCCATCGTTACGTGAACATGCGCTACTCGTCTAGGTTTACGGTTTCGTGGCGCCGGGATGACGCACTGCCTAGTTCAAGCAACCGCGCCAGTATGTGAGTCAGGCGTATACGGTCGGGACGATCGATGGGCGTTTCCGATCGGTAGCGGATTCGAAATTCCCCGGCATGCAAGAATGCATCACCGGCCCCGCGCAGGACCTGCAGGGACACGCGGTCGTCATCTCGCCGAAAAGTGATTTCTGCAAATGGATCCGCGTCCTCGGAACGGACTTCGATGCCCTCGATCCGGTAACCTGACAAAGCCCCTGTCCCGACAGAAGTAGCGAGGTCGAGTAGCCGTTGCAGCCCGTCGATCCAGGGAGCCGTCGGTGCCGCAACGGTGTCTGGCTGGGCCCGATCGTGTCGGGACTTGATGCGGGCTGCCGCAAGCCGCTCCAGGCCGTCGACGTCGATTTCTGGCAACTCACGAGCAACGGACAGCAAGGTATCCAGAGATTCCAGGGGAGATGCTTCGGGGTACTCATGGTTGGCTACGCGGGGGTTCAGGTGCCAGTCTGCCAGGATCGACCAGACTGCCTCGACATCCTGGTTTGCGAAGTGCCACGGGATGTCCCGGTCATTGGGTTCGGTGAGGCAAGACGCGGCCAGCGGTACCGCCGCAAGTTCCATCGACTCATCGTCGACCAGACCGTCGCGCCTGGCAAGCAACTCAAGGGGCGTACCAGGTCGTAACTGCAAGCGAGACGTCACCGGCCCCAGGTCGCCGCGACTCCCGTGTCGCACGAGGGCGCGGACGTTTAACTCAACGTCCTCAAGTCGGGTCCACGGAGTGAAGACGATCAGTCCGAAGCCGCCGTGCTCCCGGAAGCCGAACGCTTTGGGATAGGCCGACTCCAACTCGTCAAACAGGGCCAGCACCGCCTCGGCTTGGTCGGGCGAAATGCCCTTGTTAAAGCGTTCATTTTCGACGGGGGAAAAGTTTTCGAGTCCCACGTTCCACATATTGATGGAATGGCCGTGGGCCTGAAGGATTGGGATCCAATAACGAAGGTCTTTTGCTCGAGCCAGCACCTCGTCCACCCGGCAGGACATGAAAAAGGCAGTCGGCGGCAGGTCCAGGTCAATCACTGCTTGCAGGAATTCAGGAAGCCGGTGGAAGAGTAAGACCCCGTCCACGATAAAGCGACCAGTCCTGCGAAATGCAGGCGCAGTCTCGCCGAAGCGTCGAATCTGCAACTGCGCCAAGTCAAAAGGCTTTCGCACCCCGAGTCCGCGGTTCCTGCCGGCCGGATTGACGCAAAACGAGCAACCATCAGGGAAGGCCACTCCATCCATGGAGACGCCTTCAAAGTGGGGGTTGCCGGCCAGTGAACGACGATAAACGCAGGGCGGGCCCGCCACCAGTCGCGTGAAGTGCAGCGGGCAGGAAGTGGCCCCTTCCAACAAGAGCGAGTCGTAGTCGGGGATCGCCCGATCGAACACGGTTTCACCCGGGTCTGATGGCGTGACAGATGGGTCCAAGAAACGGTCCAAACAGGCCTGGTTGCCCAGGCGCAAGAGGGGTCCGGACGGCTCGCCGATAACCAGGTCGGGGCATGCCTCGTGCAACGTCGATGTCAAAACTGGGCCGATCACCTCGTTGGCGATCAAGTGTGTTGGACAAAACGTGCGGACCTCGGCCACTAACAGATCGCGGTCGCCAGCGGGTGGCTCGACGACCCAGGGGGCCGTCGCCCGGGATGCCTTTCCGGCGACCAGGGACACCCACCGGACGGCGTGTCCCCGTGCCTTCATGCAACCGTTCAGAAACGGATACGTTTCCGTACGATGCTGGTTGAAGACATCGTCATTCAGGAATTCAACCAGGAGCACTCTGCGGAAAAACATCTTTCGCCCCGAGGTCTTTGGACCCACGCGTGCCAATAATCCTGCACGCCCCCACTGGAGTCAAGGCGCGTGTGCCAGGGGTCGGGGCACGAAAGGTTCCGGCCCCCCTGGATGGAATCGCATCGTTTGACATTCAGTAATTGGGTCGCTAACGTCGCCCCCGGAGGTTAATCGAATGCGCGGACGTGCGATCGGTGCGTTCCTCGTTTTGTTTCCGTTCTTGATCGGGTGCCCCGACGCGGGCGACTCGGGCGGGGATTTGAACCGAGACACGTGGTCGATGTACGACTACGGACGTTTTTTGGACATGTACGGCTTGGACAAGGCTCCAAGCGACGAGGCCCAGGGCCAGGACCAAAGCACCGCAGACGATGCACAACCGCCCCCCGACACCGGGGCAAACGACCCAGGCAGCGACGACACCGGCCTTCTGGATGTGGACGCCACCCCCGACGAAGGTGCCGCGTCCGACAAAGGTGCCGCGTCCGACCCTGGCACACCCGTCTTCGTCTTTTGCCACCGCACCGACGCGTGCCTGCCCGGCGAGGTATGCAACCTATCCACGGGCCGCTGCGAACGCCGAGGGGCGACGCTGGGCGGTGCGCTCCAGGTCTGGGGATTTGAGCCCCGGGTCGCGGCCCCTGGCGACACGCTGGTGGTGGACGGCCAAGCCTTCTACACGGGCCTATTCAACTTTACAGTAAAAATTAGGGTGTCCGGGAAAGCTCTGGACACCAGAGCGGACGAGAACCGCGCCGTGGCTCGCCTGGGCGCCTTCAGCCTGGGCGCCGTGAACGTCGGCAACAGCACAAGCTCGGCCAGCGCCCTCGTTCCTATCGCCCAGGGCCCGTCGGGGATCGTATCGTGCGGCCCGGACGACCCGCCGCCATATCCCGGTCCGGCACTCGATCCGGCGGACCCGGGGCCCTACGCCGCGGGCTTCGTGGATTTCACAGCCCACGGAAAGGGCCGAGCATTCTACCCTGCCACTTGCGGTGGCGTCCGTCGGCCAACCGCCGAGGGGACGTTTCCGGTGGTGGTGATTTGTCACGGCGACGGCGCCCTATCCTTGAACTACGAGTATCTGGCTTGGCACCTGGCATCCTGGGGCTTCGTGTCCCTGATGCCTGAAACCGATACGCCTTCGGAGATCGCGGCCCTTGCCAACAACCCCGCATCCGCGTTCGACGGCCCCGTGCCCGCCCCGGCACTGGACCTGGTTCCAGGGGTCGTGCTTGTGGGTCACTCGAGGGGCACCTACCGTATCGAGGAGGCTTGGTCACAGGTCGACCACGGTGCTGGCATTGTGTACCTGGGGCCGGTAAACAAGAACCAAGTCCCTGCGGTCCCACTGCTGTACTTCGGGGCGACCGGCGACCTCCAGAGCCGTCCCAGCACGTATGGCCCCAAGGTCTACGGCAATCATCCCGGCCCCAAGGTTCAAGTCGTCATCCAGGGAGGCAACCACAGCGGCTTCTCGGACCACAAGAATTGGCTCGGGGCCATGTCGGACAACCCGTTGGAAATCGAGCGGTCCCGCCAACACGTTCTAGTGCAGCAGTTCGCGCTGCCATTCGTCCAGCGCACTCTGGGCGGCCCTCAACCTTTCGCCGACTACCTGGAATCGCCCCCACCAGACCCGGATTTCACATTCCAGTCGGAAGAATGAGGTTACCCCGCGTTTTTGCCGCCCTACTCTAGATTCAAAGCACCGTGATGTCTTATTCCACGTTGGCAGGCAGGGGACCGGCCATCCATGCCACCAGGGCCATCCACGCCGCGGGCCAACTACCCGGCAGTGACTCACCCAGCGCCGCGGCCGCAGTCGGTAGCCACTGGCCGGGGTGGCGCGCTACGTAGTCTTCTCGCCCGTGGGCAACCTGCGCGGCCTGGTCCAGGTCTCCCCGCTCCAGGGCCCCGGCCTCCAGGTGACACAGGTGGGCCACGAACTCCAGTTGGTGGCGGAGGTGATCCGGTAGATCGTTGGTCGCCGACCGCAGGTCCAGCCCGAAGGCCCGATAGAACAGCACGTTTTCGTGGATGATGCCGGCCGCGGCTGCGTTTTTTTTCCACGCCGACTCGTTCAAAGGGCACGGCACTCGCCCAATCCCCACATCGAACGTGGAAATCCAGGTCTGCTCGTATTCTGAAACGTCCGGGGGCAAGGGCAACTCGGACGGCAGCCCAGGGACTTCGGCCGCCAGGATACGCCAAGCCTCGGCGACCCGTGGGTCCTGCAGCCAACTCCACTGGTCCGGCCCCGGCAGGCGGAAGAGGTCGTGCAGAAACCGCCACGATGCCGCAGCCTCGAACAGTTCCTCGGTGGTCGGACGGACATCCTCGGTGGTCACTTATCGGACCTCGTACCACGGGCTGAAGTACTTCAACCCGTCGCGCTGCTGCTGCGCCCCATCCCAGATCGCAAAAGCCACTGGGGTTTCCGGCGCCACGTTCGGGACCGCCATGGTCACCGAATACCCATCGGCCGCACGGGTCATAATTCCCTTGGGGACCTGGCCGCCCTTCGCTTGCGTCGTGGTGCGCCCGTGGGCCGCCAGGACGCGGAACCCCTTGTCGGCCCGCCAGTAGTACAGTTCGACCGACTGGTTGACCTCGCCCATCATCAGGGAGGGGTATGGAACACCAGGCCCGCGACGCTCCGGCACCATGATGCACACGGCGTCGGCGAAGGACTCCACATCCTGTGAATGCTGCTTGTAGATCTGGCCCGCGCCGGCGTCGGGCAGGCGACGATCGACCGGACCGACGTTCGCGGTCGCGTCTGTCCACTGAATGCGCAGTACTGTGGTTTCGCCGAACCGCAGCAGTTGCACGGTCGCCGTGGGTCGGGCACCGTCGTCGAAGGGCCCGTCGGACAGCAACGGTGGCGTCCGGTTCAAAAGGATCGGCAGCACGGCCACGCCCTTCCATGCATCGGCGGCCGGATCAAGCGCCCCCTCGACCGTCGCCCCGGCTGGCGCGGACCCAGCCGCCAGAAGCATCGGCGTTGCAGACTGGGCCCGGGCAGGCGCAATCCCTGCCAGGTCCCCTGCCAGACTGCCAGCCAGAATCAGGCCCACTGCCTGCAAAAACACCCGACCGACCGCCCGGGGTGAAACGGCTATCGTGCCCCCTTTCTTCGTGTTCAATGCCTTGCCTCCCCCTCGGGATGCGATGCCATCGCCGTTCCCGCCGCCGCAACTCCCGGAGTCCCCAGTTCCGTCAACGCAGGGCCAGCCGGGCCGGACGTCTGGGCGCTGGCAACCTCCCCAGGCGCCGCAGCTTTAACCACGTCCGGACGAATGTGGAAGCGGACCCCGGCGTTCCGCCCGATCAGCAACTGTAGGATATCGCTCTTCCCGCCGTTCTGGGCCTTGCGCAACTCGACCTCCAGCCTGCCGATCACGTCGACCACCTTCGGCCCGAAAAGGTACTGCAGGTAGTCCATCGGCAGGCGCGGGTCGTCCAAG
>CAZHDQ010000188.1:0-5816 GCA_964531595.1 uncultured Anaeromyxobacteraceae bacterium | reverse complement strand
CACCTTGATTTATCGCCTGTAGTAACGGTGGGCTCCATTCGATGAAGTGGTACGTAGTACACACGTATTCTGGGTTCGAGCAAAAGGTCCGGAACGATATTCTGGAAGGCCTTAAGCGCGAGGACCCGGACGTCGGCGAAAATATCGGGGAGATTATCGTCCCGATGGAACCGCCTCCGCCAGCGGGCGAGAAGAAGCGCCCGGGAGGTCGTCGGAAGTTCTTCCCCGGGTATATCCTGGTGGAACTGAACCTGACGGATAAGACCCACCACTACATTCGGCACCGTCCGAACGTTACAGGCTTCGTCGGTAACGAGCGCGGACCCCGGCCACTGTCTGAAAAGGAAGTGGAAGGGATTCGGCAGCAGATGGACGAGGGGCCGGTTCGCGTCGTGGCCGAGGTCCAGTTCGAAGAAGGGATCGCGGTCCGGATCAAGGATGGCCCGTTCGTGAACTTCTCGGGGATTGTCGAGGAGGTCCGGGGCGAAAAACGCAAACTCCGCGTCCTGGTGACGATTTTCGGCCGGGCGACCCCGGTCGAACTGGATTTCAGCCAGGTCGAGCGGGTGTGACGAGACGCGGTGGCCCTGAGGGGCCCGCGCGAGGAGAGAGACCGCAATGGGCAAGAAGATCGTCGGGCAGATCAAGCTGCACATCAAGGCGGGTAAAGCTACGCCGCAGCCGCCTGTTGGTCCGGCACTGGGTCAGGCTGGCGCCAATATCATGGAGTTCTGCAAGGCGTTCAACGCCCGCACCGCTTCGATTGGCGACGCAACCGTACCCGTCGTGATCACGGTGTTCTCGGACAAGTCGTTCACGTTCGTCACGAAGACTCCGCCGGCATCCGAGGCCTTGCGCAAGGCGGCGGGTCTGAACAAGGGCTCCAAGCTTCCCGGCCGCGAACAGGTCGGTAAGGTGACAAGAAGCCAGGTGCAGAAGATCGCGGAAAGCAAGATGGCTGACCTCTACGCGGTCGATCTCGAGGGGGCGGTCAAGACCATCGAGGGTACTGCCAGGAGCATGGGAATCGAGGTCGTCGAGGGCTGAAGGGACAGGTAGGACAAATGCCGAATCACGGGAAAAAGTTCAAGGCGGCCGCTACTCAGGTGGACCGCTTGGCGAAGCTGCCGCTGCTGGACGCGTTGTCCCTGGCCGCAAAGACGGGCTTCGCAAAGTTCGACGAATCGGTCGACATCGCAGTCCGGCTTGGTGTCAACCCGAAGTACGCTGACCAGATGATCCGTGGCGCCTGTGTGCTGCCGAAGGGCAGTGGCAAGGAATGTCGCGTACTGGTCTTCGCGAAGGGCGACAAGGAAAAGGAAGCCCAGGAAGCCGGTGCGGATTTTGTGGGCGCCGAAGACCTGGCCGAGAAGATCAAGGGTGGCTGGTTCGAGTTCGACAAGGCGATTGCGACGCCCGACATGATGGGCGTGGTGGGAAAGCTCGGCAAGTTGCTGGGTACCCGCGGCCTGATGCCGAACCCGAAGGTCGGCACGGTCACGATGGACGTGGCTCGGGCGGTTCGTGAGTCCAAGGCCGGCAAGGTCGAGTTCCGCGTCGAAAAGAACGGCATCATCCACGCCGGCATCGGCCGTCGATCTTTCGTGACCGAGGACCTGCGCGAAAACGCGATGGCGCTGATCGAAACGCTGGTCAAGTTGAGGCCGGCGACGGTCAAGGGTACGTACATCAAGAGCATCACCGTCGCAACGACGATGGGACCCGGGGTGCGCGTGGACCCGGCCGACATCGAAGCGGCGATGAAGAAGTAGGGTTCTGGGGGCTGGGTCCGGGCGGCCGCCAGGTCGACCCGCGAAGCGGCCCCATACTGCCCGAGAAGTCGGTACCTGCCCGAGGGTGGGGGAAAACCGGCGGAGGCGGATGAAACGTGGGTTGTTGCCCGCCGTTGCCTCGGGTGGTCGCTGATCTGGGAGTCTCGCGACTGGAGAAGAGACGATGAATCTGGAGCAGAAAAAGGCGGCGGTGGAAGACCTGAAGGGTCTCCTGGGTTCCGCCCAGGCGATGTTCCTGCTGTCCCAGAACGGGCTGACGATGGTTCTTACCACGCAGATTCGAAACGCCTTGCGTAAGGAAGGCGGCGGATTTCGCGTGGTGAAAAACACCATGTTGGCTCGGGCCGTGGACGGCTCGCCCTGGGCGTTCTTCGCCGACTGGCTGAAGGGCCCGTTGGCGCTGGCTTACACCGAATCGGACCCAGTGGGTCTGGCGAAGGCGATGTCTGCCTTCCTGAAGACCACTAAGGGGATCGAACTGGTGGGCGGCGCCATCGGTGCCAAAAAGGCATCGGTGGAGGACATGCAGACCTTGGCATCCCTGCCGGCGCCGGACGTCATCAAGGGCATGCTGCTGGGCGTCATGATCGGTGTGCCGAAGAAGTTCCTGGGGCTGTTGCAGGCCCCGGCTCGGGACTTTTTGGGCGTGCTGACCGCGCGCGAACGGCAACTGGGCGAACAGGGATAGTCGAGGCCGTTGGGGTAAATTTCCCCGCGGTCCGGCAAGGGCAACACAAGAGGAGCACTGGAAATGGCAGAAATCACTCGCGAACAGGTCAAGGACTTCCTGAGCAAGCTGACGATCCTCGAGATCGCCGAACTGACGAAGGAACTGGAAGAGCTGTGGGGCGTGACCGCCGCTGCGCCGATGGCCATGATGGCCGCCGCCCCGGCCGCCGCCGCAGAGGTCAAGGAAGAACAGACCGAGTTCGACGTTATCCTGGAAGGCTACGAGGCCGACAAGAAGGTCTCGGTCATCAAGGAGATGCGGATCGTGCTTCCGTCCTTGGGCCTGAAGGAGGCCAAGGAACTGGTCGAGAGCGCGCCAAAGACCGTCAAGGAGGCCGTATCGAAAGACGAGGCCGAAGAGGTCAAGAAGAAGCTCGAAGCCGCCGGGGGCAAGGTCAAGGTTCAGTAGGTCGCTCCAGGTCCCTTCGGGGGCCTTCGCGGGGCTTAGCGGGTTTAGACCTGCCGAGTTTTCGCTTACCGTTTCGCCCGCATGATGGGGCGCACGCTGGGTGTCCATCTCTGTGGCCCTGGCGCGTTGACTGCGCGGCTAAGCCGTCGCGCGGTTCATCGGGAAAAGGGTCGAGCCACGCCGGAGCTCGGCCTACGGACAAAGGCGGTGCGGTGATCGTCGGCATCGCTCGGAACGGTCGATTCATCCCTCACACCGTGGAAGGGTCAGGATGGCTATAACCAGCAAGCCCGTTGGATTGAGGCCTCGTCGCAGCTTTGCGCGCAACCCCGAGGTCATCGAAGTCCCGGACCTTATTAAGGTCCAAAAGGAATCGTATGACCGATTCCTACAGCGCGCCACGCCGCCGGAGAAACGGGCGGAGACGGGGCTCCACGGGATTTTCCGTAACATCTTCCCGGTCGCGGACTACAACAAGACCGCGACGCTGGAGTACGTGGGTTACGTCTTAGACGAACCGAAGTACGACGTGGAGGAATGCCGACAGAGGGGCATCACCTACGCCGCCCCCATGCGGGTGACGGTCCGCTTGGTGATGTGGGATGTCGACTCCGAGACCGCGATCCGCGAGATCCGCGACGTCAAGGAGCAGGAGGTCTACTTCGGGGAAATCCCGCTGATGACCACCCAGGGCACGTTCATCATCAACGGCGCCGAGCGCGTTGTCGTGTCGCAGTTGCACCGATCTCCTGGTGTGTTCTTCGAAAACGACAAGGGGCGCACGCACGCATCCGGCAAGTTGCTATACAGCGCGCGTATCATCCCGAACCGCGGATCCTGGGTCGACTTCGAATTCGACCACAAGGATGTGCTGTGGGGGCGCATCGACCGTCGTCGTAAGATCCATGCGACTGTTCTGTTGAAGGCGCTGGGCTTTTCGACACAGGAAATACTGACGCGATTCTACCGAGTAGAGACAGTTAGCATCGACAAGGATGGAAAGTGTTCGCGGGCGGTGGACTCGAAACTGCTGGAAGGCCAGCGGCTTCCCTTCGATATTGTGGACCCGAAGGATCCGAACAACGTCCTCATAAAGAAGGGCGAAAAACTGGGCAAGTTCCGCCTGAAGCGGATTGTGGATGCGGGTATCACCGACTTGCCGCTGTCGCACGACGAGATGATTGGCAAAATCCTGGCCGACGATATCGTGGACGACGAGACCGGCGAAATCGTGTTCGAGTGCAACCAGGAAATCACCGAAAAGGTCCTGGCCGCGATGCTCGAAAAGGGTGGCTTCGACAAGCTTGACGTCCTGCACATCGACAACGTCATGGCGGGGCCGTTCCTGCGCAACACGCTGCTGCTCGACAAGGTCGACTCGCCGTTGGATGCCGCCGTCGAGGTGTACCGTCGCCAGCGCCCGGGCGATCCGACCAGTCCTGAGCAGGCTCGTGCGTACTTCAACAGCTTGTTTTTCAGCACCGCCCGGTACGACTTGTCGCCGGTCGGCCGTCTGAAGATGAACTTTAAGTTCAATCAGCAGGTGCCGTTGGACCAAACGACGCTGCTCAAGGAAGACTTCTTCAGCGTGGTCCACTACCTGCTGGACCTGCGCATGAACAAGGAAAGCGCGCGGGTCGACGATATCGACCAACTCTCCAACCGGCGCGTGCGTGCGGTCGGCGAGTTGATGGAACACCAGTTCCGCATCGGTATGGTCCGGATGGAGCGGGCGATCCGCGAGAAGATGACGATGTCGCCGGACCTAGCGACGTTGATGCCTCATGATTTGGTTAACGCGAAGCCCGTGTCGGCGGTGTTAAAGGAATACTTCGGCGCGTCGCAGTTGTCGCAGTTCATGGACCAGACGAACCCGCTGTCCGAGATTACGAACAAGCGGCGCCTGTCGGCTTTGGGCCCGGGCGGCCTGACGCGTGACCGTGCAGGGTTCGAAGTCCGCGACGTCCACGCCACCCACTACGGCCGAGTGTGCCCGATCGAGACCCCGGAAGGGCCGAACATCGGCTTGATTTCGTCGCTGGCGACTTATGCGCGAGTCAACGATTTCGGGTTCATCGAGACACCGTACCGCAAGGTCGTCGACAAGCGGATCACTGACGATGTCTTGTACCTGTCGGCGATGGAGGAAGAAAACCACATCATCGCTCAGGCCGGCGTCCCGGTCGACAAGGACGGGTTCATCACCACCGAACTGGTCCAGGCCCGTAAGAGCGAAGAATACTATCTGGTTCCCGCAGCCGAGGTCACGCTGAGTGACGTTTCGCCCGCACAGTTGGTTTCCGTCGCGGCGGCGTTGGTCCCTTTCCTGGAACACGACGACGCGAACCGCGCGTTGATGGGCGCAAACATGATGCGGCAGGGCGTGCCGCTGGTGCGCGCCGAGGCCCCTTTGGTCGGTACCGGCCTTGAGTGGGTTGTCGCTCGGGACTCGGGCGTGCTGCTGTATGCCAAGAACCGGGGCGTGGTCGAATCGGTCGATGCGAACCGCATCGTGATCCGGCGCGAGGATGATGACATAGACGGCGAGACCCTGAAGCCGGATATGTACACGTTGGTCAAGTACCGCCGTTCCAACCAGAACACCTGCATCAACCAGCGCCCGGTGGTCTCGAAGGGCCAGCGCGTGGAGAAGGGGCAGGTTCTGGCAGACGGATCTGCGACCGAGAAGGGCGAACTGGCGTTGGGTCAGAACATCACCGTCGCTTTCATGCCGTGGGGCGGTTACAACTTTGAGGACTCGATTTTGATGTCGGAGAGGATGGTCCAACAGGACTTCTTCACCAGTATCCACATCGAGGAATTCGAGTGCGTTGCGCGCGACACGAAGTTGGGGCGCGAGGAGATCACCCGGGACATCCCGAACG
>CAZHDQ010000187.1:0-5871 GCA_964531595.1 uncultured Anaeromyxobacteraceae bacterium | reverse complement strand
CCACCCCGATTTTCAGTTGGAGGATGCTATGTCGGTCGATCGTTTCGCGACCAGTTGGTGTGGTTGGGGCTGGGCCGGGACCCGCTACGACTTCCACGGTCGTCGTGAATCCTTTCTGGCGTGGCTGGGGCAACGACTCGGCGTCGAGGTCGAGGCGTCAAGCATGCCGCCTGTGGACCCGGATAAAATCTCGCTTCCGCCGGTTCGGTTGTCGGATTCCGACCTGGCGGACCTGGCCACGGCAGTGGGCGGCAGCGACGCTCTGCAAAATGATGCCCGCTCCCGTTTGTTCCACGCCATGGGGCGCAGCCTGCCTGATTTGCTGCGGCTGAGGCGGGGCCAGGTGGAATGCGCACCGGACGCGGTCGTACTGCCGGCAGACGCAAAGGCGGTGGCAGCGGTGCTGCGCCTGTGCCGCGAGCGGGACTGGGCGATCGTTCCCTTTGGCGGCGGGTCCAGTGTTGTCGGCGGCGTCGAGGCCCGGGACCCGCGAGGTCGGCCGGTGGTGACCCTGGACGTCACGCGAATGGATCGGATGTTGTCGCTGGACGCCGATGACCGGACGGCGACTTTCCAGGCGGGCGTTTACGGTCCCGACCTGGAGGCCGCCTTGGGCGCCCGGGGTTTCATACTGGGGCACTATCCCCAGTCGTTCGAGTTTTCGACGCTTGGCGGGTGGATCGCTGCGCGGTCCTCGGGCCAGCAGTCCAACCAGTACGGGGATATCGCGGACATGCTGGTGTCGTGCCGGGTCGTGACGCCCCAGGGCGAACTGGTCACCTGGAACGGCCCGGTGTCGGCCGCGGGACCGGACCTGGACATGGTAATCGCCGGTTCCGAAGGGACGATGGGCATCATCGTGGATGCGACGGTCCGGATCCACCCGAAGCCCGTGAACCACCAGATCAAGGCGGTCCTGTTCCCAGACTTTGCCCGAGGCACGGCCGCTCTGTCGGCGGTTGTGGGTGCAGGTCTTCGGATGTCGTACATGCGACTTTCCGACGACGTCGAAACCGAGACGTACTTGAAGATGGGGGGTGGGGGGCGCGCCAAGGAACTGGGGCTTTCGGCACTGGGTCTGTTCGGGTTCCACAAAGAACGTTGCGTGGCGCTGGTCGGCACCGAAGGCGACCCGCGAGACGTCGAGCACGACATGCTGGCCGCACTGGCGATTTGCCGTGCCCACGGCGGGCTTTCGCTGGGGGCTTCCCCGGCACGCAACTGGCGCCGCGACCGATACCTGCACCCGTACATGCGCGACGACCTGCTGGATTCCGGAATCGCGGTAGAAACGCACGAAACGGCGGTGCCGTGGGGGCGCGTGGGTGCTGTCCGCGACGATGTGGGTAAGGCGTTGGAAGCGGTTTTGGCCGAGCAGGGGCGCAAGGTACACGTGATGGCTCACCTGTCGCATTCGTACGCTACGGGAACGTGTATCTACTTCATCTTGATGTACGCCGTGGATCCCGACGACCCGCTGGGCCAGTGGCGGCCAATCAAGAAGGCGATCTGCGACACGATCGCGCGCCACGGCGGCACGATCAGCCATCACCACGGGGTGGGCATCGACCACAAGCCATGGCTGGTCCACGAAAAGGGCGAACTAGGGCTGCGGATGCTACGCGCGCTGCGTCGCGAGGTCGATCCGTCCGGGATCCTGAATCCCGGCAAGTTGGTGGATTAGGCGAAACAGCGGGTGCGCCGGCGCCGGCGTGACCCCGAATCCCGGGGGCTCGGCTTCTTGAGTGGAATCCATCATCACCTTCGTCGCTTGCTCCCGGCGCTCCTGGTTTTTGTCGCGGTCACGGATATTTCTCGTTCGGCGCGTGCCGTACCGTTCCAGGCTGGTCCCGACGGAAAACTGGAATTGAACGTCCTGATGCAGTTGCAGGTGCGGTCCGCGCAGGGCGAGGCCCCCGACGGGAAATCCTGGTCGAAGGATCTGTTCCTGCGGCGCGCCAGGATCATCCTCTCGGGGACGATGTTCCAGCGGTTTTCGTTTTTCGTGGACACGGAGCAGCCCAACTGGGGCAAAGGTGGTGATTGGGGCGTCCAGACCTTTTTGTCGGATGCGTTCGCAACTGTCACGCTCGCGGACGAGTTCATGGTCGATATCGGCATGATGTTGTTGCCGATCAGCCGGCACGGTTTCTCCAGTGCAGTGTCGCTGAACGCGCTGGACTTCCACCTGGGCATGCTGTGTTACGTCCCGGGGGCCCACAAGAACCTGCGCGATATCGGGGTCCAATTGCGTGGCCGGGTCGCCAAGGGACGATTCTTGTATCGCGTCGGAGTGTTCAACGGTTCGCAGGGCGTGCCGCTGCAGCGAGACGCCGATGGGCAGCCCGCGCGTGACGCGGACGGGCGGGCGGTGCTGGTCTCGAATCCGGAGGACTGGCCACGGTTTGCCGGACACCTGCGATGGGTGATTGTGGGGGACGAAAGGGGGTTTTTCGCGTCCGGCATGGGTTTTGGCGAACACCCTACGGTCAGCATTGGCGCCGGGTTCGAGTATCTGCACGACGCGGCGATGGACCGTCCTTCCGTGATGGGGCCAGACGGGCGTGTGGCTTCGCCCGGCCGCCTGCGCGGTGCCTGGTCTTTGGCGGCCGACGTGTACGCCGATGTGCCGCTGGGGGCCTCGCAAGACCACGAGGTGGTGGCGATGGCGGCGTTCGTCATTAACGACCACGGGCGGGAAATGGCGTGGGATGTGCCTGGAGGCTCGACGACGCTTCCCCTGCGTGGCTCCGGCCTGGGTGTGATGGCGGAACTTGGATACCGATGGCGAGTCGTCGGACCTTTCTTGTCGATCGACTGGTTCCAGGGGGACCGTGCGGATAACGACCTGCTGTCGTTTCGAGGCGGGATCGCATGGTGGATTCGGCGCCATGCCATAAATCTGAAGGCCGAGTTCGGCGCCCAGCGGACCGGCGACGTGGATGCCGCACCCTGGAAGGGCGCATTCACAACGCAGTTGCAGGCGTACTTCTAGCTTTCTCGCACATGGGACACCCGTGAGTTACGGCGTATGCGCGCCGCCGGTTGCGACCTCCACGAGGCAACCTACGCCGCAGTTTCGCTTCCAAACAGAACATTAAGACCAGCGGCATCCAGAGGGCGCCTCGATTCGCGTGGAAAGGGCCGGCGCCGGCCACGCAGCCGCCACCGGACAAGCGCACCGGATCGCCGGCGTCAGGTTTGTCGACAATACGGATTCCTGCCACGTCCGGGCGCCCCAAAGATCCGCCATTGTCGTCGGGCGGCAAGAAGTCGGTTCCCGTGTCCGTGTCCCGGCTGGGACGGCAGGCATCGACGCTGCTTGGGTCCGCGGGTTCACACCGACCGTATACGCCGTCTACGCATCGGCGAATAGATCTACCGCAAGCCGATTCGCAGGGTATGAATAGCCCCTCGTCGGTCAGGCCGTTGCAGTCGTTGTCCAGGCCGTCGCAGATTTCGTCCCGCACTGGAGGGGTCGTTTCGATGCACTGGGTGCCCCCGTCCGGCGCGCAGACCAGTACGCCGTCAGCGCAAAAGTCGTCATCGTCCCCATCGCACGGCGTGCCGACACCGAACCCCTCGTCGATCAGGCCGTTGCAGTTGTTGTCCAGTCCGTCGCAGACCTCTTCGTACACGACCCCTGCGATGGCTGACATCGCTTCGACCAATTCGTCCGTCGAGTCGGCTGGGTGGTAGCAGGCATCGGCCGACCCTGGAAGCGCCTGCTCCGGGTCGCAGCCGTTTCGCGCCGTGCCGGCGGCCACGGCCATCTGGTTCAATGCCAGGGCATCCACACCACGTCCGAATCCGACCACGAACACCGGGAGTCCGGAGGCGGCGAGGTCGGCGACCGTATCGCGCAAATCGGTGCGGTTGTCGGCGGCTTCGACCGGGTCCAGTGTGGTGCGTCCCGGCAGGCAATCCGGCTCGTCGTCGTAATCGCCGCGGCGGCAACAGTCCTGCATCCCGTCGGTGATCAACAGAATGGCGGAACGTCGCTGGGGGTCGCAAAGCTCCGGCAGCGATCCGGCCGCGTCCAGAGCCTGCTTCATGGGCGTGTCGAAATGCGATTTCGGCCCGCCGAAGAATCCCAGTTCGCCCGGGACCAGGTAATCCCGGATCGCAGCGCCGCGATTCAGGCCCAGGTCCACCGCCAACGCGGTGGTGACGGAACAATATCCCGCGCCCGCAGACGGGTCCGGGAACACCATCAGGCCGAACCGGATTGTTTCACCGAAGCGGGTCACGATCTGGTCGATGGCGGCGACGGCGGCGACGTACTTACCGGCGGGTTTGCTTGCGGCGCCCATCGATCCAGATATGTCCAGCAGTAATAACACATTAGGGGGCTCGCACTCCGGGCTGGATGCTCGGGCGTTGTGGGGCAGGGCAGTGTGGCAAAGCAAGGCAAACGCCAGTGCGACTGCCGGCAGGGCAGAATTGGTCCGAAACGAAATGCGCGGCGGTGGGTGCATCGAAGCCTCCGGCTTTGGGCCGAAGACCTATCGAAAGCAAAGCGGATTCGTTTCACGCACTCTGGGCGTAGGCGGTCGTGGGCAGTCGGACGTGGAAGGTCGACCCGCGGCCAGGCGTGCTGTCGACGTCGATCCTGCCCTGGTGCATCTCGACCAGGCGCCGCACCAGCGTAAGCCCCAGGCCAGTTCCCGGAATCGTCGCGGTCTGCTCGTTTTTGACACGGTAGAACTCGTCGAACACGCGGTCGCGCTCGGCCTGGTTCATCCCGATTCCGTCGTCCTGAATCGATACACGTGCATACGCCCCGGCATCGTTGATTCGAACCGTCACGTGTCCGCCCGTGGGCGTGTACTTGATTGCGTTGTCGATCAGGTTCGTGATCACGCTGTGGATCGCGTTAGTATCCGCCAAAATCTCGGACGTGGCCATCGGTTCTTCGCATTCCAGCGCCAGCGATACGCCCTTTTCCGCGGCCTTGTCCACCAGTGCGTCGACCGCCTCGTGAACGACCTTACAGAAGTCGGTGCGCGTGCGCTTCAGTGTGAAGTTGCCCGTTTCGATCGCGGTCAGGTTCAACAGATCGCCCACCAGCGTCCGCAGCGCCCCCGCCCGCAACAGCGCCCGCCGCATCAGTTGATTGTCACGTTCGGCGTCAGTACCCGCGGCACCTGACAGGATCAGGTCCAGCGATGACTCGATCGTCGCCAGCGGGCTCTTAAGTTCGTGCGCGACCATCGATACGAACATCGACTTGGCGACTTCCAACTTCTTAAGCGCCGTGATGTCACGCAGTACCGCTACGGCCCCCAGCGTTTCGCCCGCCGGTTCCCGCACTGGCGCCGCATTGACCATGTAGGTACACGCACCAACCGCCAGTTCCTTGGATGCGATCAGCGCGTCTTCAGACCGCACGACATCCAACACCAAGTCCGACAGTGCAGGGACGCCCAGCGTGTCGACGGGGGTCGGCAGCGGCATGCCCTCGGGCAGGATCCGCGACATGGCTTGGTTGCGCAGCACGATCTGGCCGAGACGGTTGATCACCAGCACGCCATCGGTCATGCAGTTCAGGATCGTCGTGCTCTTTGACCGCTCGAACGCGACCTCCAGCAACCGCCGCTCCCGCTCGTCGCGCAACTGCCGCGCTTCCAGGCGCAACGCCCGCTTTTCCAGCCCGTTACGCACGTGCAGCACCAGTTCGTCCGGCGTGAACGGCTTGGGGATATAACCGTATGCGCCTCGCTTGGTCGCGTCGACTGCGGTGTCGATAGTGGCGTAAGCGGTGATCACCAGCAGCAGCGCGTCTTCGTCGATGGCATGCAGCGCCTCGATCAGGTCCATGCCACCCATACGAGGCATCTTCAGGTCCGAAATCACCACGTCGAAGCCACC
>CAZHDQ010000186.1:0-5878 GCA_964531595.1 uncultured Anaeromyxobacteraceae bacterium | reverse complement strand
GGGCCTTGACCTGTTCCTTGCGGTGATCGACCAGGTACATACGCTCCAGCAGCGACGCCTCGCGGATGGGGCGGGCAATCGAAGCAGCGTAGTCGTCGTAGATCGGGTGCTCCTTGGAGATCCCGTACTCGCGGTAGAGTTCGTCGATCGCTTCCAGGAATTGTGGCTTTTGCTCCAGAGCATGCATGTCCGCCGAATGGCTGCCGTCCATTGCCGTCGAGATGCCGTGATCCAGGCAGTATCGGAGGGTTGCCACGTGCATCCCCAACTTGCACCCCAGGCACCACGCATAAGCGAACCGGAAGCGGTGATTGTCTTGTCGGCACTGGTCGTAACCGCCGCGGATTTCCCCAATCAGGCCTCGGATGTCCAGGTATTCATGCGTGACCTTGCCCGGGTGTCGCTTCAGCAGTTGTGCGGCGCTTTTGGACGCCCGGAGGTCCAGGATCGAAAGCGGCACGATAAAGGTGATCATGTGGATCCGGTCGAAACGATCGGCGATCTTTTCGACCGCAAACGTACAGTCGATGCCTCCGGAAAACATCATTACGGTCTGGCACAGCATGCGAAATCCTTCGCTAGATCCCAGGCACGCTCGAGTCTATAGGAGAATCGGGCTGCGCGCGACTGGTGCGGCCGATTCTTGCGGCCGATTCGATCCCGCCAACCTTCTTCTGCCAAAATTCGGCCACCGCCAGAAATGTTGTGCGAGAATGCGTTGACTCGGTCGCCCGGGTACCATCGTTGGCCATGGGGTTGCTAAAAACGAATCGGGTTCGATATCGGCGATTTAAGGCACGCTTGAATTCGCAACGGACCGGCTTTGTCCTGATCACCCTTGCGCTTGTGGCGACGCTTTTCCCGGCATGCGAGTCGACCGGTCAGGGGCCCGGCAACCAACACGTCATCCGGATGGGGCAGGAAGACGCTGTCCTTTCCGTGTTCAACCCGCGTGACGGCACGGCCCCGTTTTCTCCCTTCGTTGTGCAAGGCGTCGCGATCCATCAAACACAGGTGGATATTACTTTCGCCGCCCCCGACGGCAGCACCGTTTCGATCCAGTTGGTCCACCCGTCCGCCGATAGTTCAGCACAGTTGAGGACCAGGGATTTTGCACTGCGCTTCGAGGGCGGTAACGAACGGGCCCTGGCTCTTGCCACTAAGGCGCTGGAACGGTTGCAAGCGCGCCCCCTAGCGGACTTTTGGATTGTTGCAGAAAGGCAGCCCCTGCCGTCTTTCGTCAATGTGGACGTATCTGAAATCGAAGACGAAGCACGTATGGTGATTGACCGTCCGATGATCCTTACGTGGTTGTTTCTGGGGTTCCTGCTTGGGTGG
This sequence comes from uncultured Anaeromyxobacteraceae bacterium, assembly GCA_964531595.1. Classification (GTDB taxonomy): domain Bacteria; phylum Myxococcota_A; class UBA9042; order DTJE01; family DTJE01; genus DUVQ01. The sequence continues at coordinate 4,540 of CAZHDQ010000186.1, read as the reverse complement.
TTGGGACTGCGGTCGAGGCCCGCGCCACGTTGGGGCTTGGCCCTGGCGGGTCTCTTTGGCGCGTCGTTTCTGCTGCGTCTGGTCGTGGGCTCCCCTGGTCCGGGAAATCCGTCCATCATCTTTTCGCAATACGGGCATGCGCCAGTGGCTTTGCTGTCCTTGTGGGACATGCTGTGGGGGCTTTCGCCTGATTCGATCATCCTGACTGCGCGTGTCCTTGGAGCGGCGGCCCCGGTTTTCTTGGCGCTGTTCGTCCACGAGCAAAAGGCTGATCGCCGCATGGCGCTGGCCGCTGGCGTACTGTTGGCCATCCAGCCGCTCCTGGTGAGGTTTTCGTCCGATTGCGAACGTCAGAGTTACGTATTGTTCCTGGGCGCCGTGTCCCTGTGGGGCCTCGCCAGATACCTGAACACACGCTCGGTAGTCGCGCTGGTACTCCACGCAACCGCGACCGTCTTGTGCATTGAGTCCCGGCCCGAGGCTTTCGTAATCGTGCCGATGTCAGCGCTCCTCGTGTGGCCGGGACGGCCGTGGAAGCGTGCCGCCGTTCCCGCTTTGCTGGCCCTCGTCGCGCTCGGCGCATTCGCCTTTTTCCGGTTTCCGTCAGTGGGTGCGGGCTCGCAGGTTGTGTTCGGTTGGTCCTTCCAACGACTGTTTTTCGACGCGGACTTCACGTCCCTGGTCGTTCAGGGGCTATTTATGGCCGGTCTCCTGATTGGCTTCTGGCGTCTGGATCGGACCGTGGTGTGGGCGGTGGTCGGCCTGCTGATGGTCCAGGTCGTTGCGATGGGACGTATTCCCGATGGGCCGGATTTGTATGAAGCCCGCTTCCGGACCCTCGGATTCCTGCCATTTTCCTTCGTCGCATCATCGGGGCTCTTGGGGTTGGTGGACCTGATCGGGAGGCGGCGGCTCAAAGTGGCTGCCATGGTTATCGCCTGGGTCGCCATCGGCCTTTCCAGCGTCAGGCCATTTCAAAAGATCGTCACGCCCAGGACGCTCGATCTGGAGTTCCAGTACCTCGTCCGGACGATACCGAGGCTTCCACCTGGAGCCGAGGTGTACTTCCCGTCGTCATCAATGGATATGGAGTTCCGCTCGTTCACGGTGGTCGCCCAACTGGTCAGCCGGGGCGACCTTATGTGGCGGCAATGGCCCCCGGACGAACCTGGGGCGAATAGGCCCAGCTTTTTCTATCTGCACTCCATGTGCAACGCGGCCGTCGACGTCCCCGACGAGCAGGTCTGGGAGACGTCACCACATTCACAGTCCGAGTTGCGGATGATGGAGGGCTTTCAACGGATGTGTACCGAGGCGATGGGTTACGCGACCGGTGCGCCGCTGTTCGAAGAGACCCTGCCCATCAGGAAGTTCGGCATAGAGGCCTACCGGGGGCGCACCTCGCAGGTTGGCTTTGTCCCGATCCGGCTCCCGGCCGATTTCTTCGAAACAGACTCGCTGATCGGACCTCACCCTGCTACACCATGACGCCGCTTCACGAGAGTTTTCTGCGGTTCATCGATTGGGCGAGGGCGAGGGCGAGGCGAAGGGGGGTGGCTGAATCTGCACGAATTAGCACCCGAGCGTTGCCTCTGGATCGGGGTGGACGCTCGTTTCCACGGGGAATAGACTCCACCGAGCCAGATGGGAAGGCTCGGATGCGCACCTCATCGACAGCCACGGTTTTAGTCGTCACACTACTGGCCGCGTTAGTGGCTGCGTGCCCGGGGCCTGCCTACGCGACGCCCGAAGTTGGAACAATATCGGCCAGCCAAGCCCGTACGGAAGCGGGGGGCGAACTGGATGACTTGACCGCCGAGAATGCTGCCGGACTCCAGTCGCTTGCCGGTGCGTTGATGGCACCGGCCACCTTGAACGACCCGATCCTCCATGGGTGGACTTGGCGTGGATTCGGCCGGCGGGGCAACGTGCTGGAGTTGCGATTTTCCCCGACGGACGGGGGCCAGTCGTTCTTCGTCCGGCTGTCTCCAGGCAATTTCGTGACGGATGACGGCGTTGGAAGTCGTAGTTTTCGTATCGGTTTTCGGACGCAGTCCGGGGCGTCGATTCCGTCCCAGGACGAGGCCCGGGTGCTGGCCGATGTGACCCGTCGGGTCAGGGCGAACGACCCTGGCGGGTTGGGCCTACCTGATCTTCCCGGCTCCGTGGAAGTAACCGCAGGGGCGACGCTGTTCACCGGGGCCGGTTGGGCCGGCACAGTCCGCATCGTCATACTGGTCCTGTTCCTGGTGATGGTCGTTGCAGCCTTCCGGTTGACACTCGCTTCTGGGAAGGGAGCCCCGGTGCCCTGGGGAAGGATCGCCGCCTTGTGTGGGCTGACGGCGCTGGCCGCCTTCCTGCGATTCACTGTGTCTCCCCACGCGTTCCTGCACGAGTACTACCATCATGGGCTGGTCGTGAATGAACTACTGACGTTGCCCGGCTTCCAGGCGAACTACGGGGAAGTCGGTCCCGCGTTCTTGCTTCAGCGCACAGGACGTCGTGACATTCGGCTAATCGACCTGCGTGCGGTGCTGGACGATCGCCAATCCTGGCCGGAGCCGGGGCCGGACCTCCTGTTCTTTCAAGGGATGTTTTGTCACTTCGCGCCATTCACCAACGAACAACTGCCGGAGGCCATGGTTCCTCGGTGTCAGGCGGTCCACGAACGCTACGTTCTAGCGCCGCAAGTCACTGCCCTGCTGGACGGCGCGCCCAGTTCCTTCTTGTCCTACACGGCGGATGGGAGAGGACCTTGGGAGATCGGCCTGTTCGCTGTCACTGGTTGGCGCGATCCCTGAGTCCCGGCGAGGTTTTTATGGGCCAATCAGTGTTCCCTGCCGCTTCGCGCGTGGTCGTCCAGTAGCGCCAGGAAGACCAATTGCCCAATCCCCAAGGTGCCGTCGTGCCATCGTGGCGCTTCGTTTCCAATCAGTTCCTCGAGGTTGGGGAATACCCGATACGCGACTGTTCGGATCGCCTCGGCATCCGGTTCGCCCGATACCTCCAGAACTTGCCGCTCCATGTCCGGGTCGGGTTCCCAAACTACTGTCACTCCGGGTAAGGCCGCCAGCGCTGCGGTCAGCGGTTCGAGGTCCAGGTCGTTTCGCACCCGGTTGGTCACAGCAAGAGGCGCGTCGGGTGAAGGTGCGTCGTTTTGCATCGCCGGCCGACAGGCGAAAACCCAGTCTGCGAAGCGGTGCTGAGGCGTCACATACCTGCGCGCGTCCGGTAGGCGCCGATCGATCTGCTCGCGCGCTCCCTTCGCATCGTATCCTCGGTCCAACTGGTCCCGCCGCGTCTTCCAGGCTTGCCGCAGTCCCTCGTCCGGCGCCAGATGGATCCGGATGTCCAGCAGATTCCGCATCCGTCGGATGAAGAACGTGTGCAGACCGACGAAAAACACGAAGCGACGCGAAGGCAACGGCAACGGCTTGGTGAACCGGCCAGTGCGGTGATCGTACCGGGGCTTGACGACGACCCGCCCACCTTTCAGCTTTGCTAGGTCATCGACTGGGCGCATCAGGTCGCTTCCTCGCGGGTCCAGGTGCGTCAACTGTTCCCATGCCGGATCACCTCGCGCGAAGCGGTGATAGTCGTCGCCCTCGTTGACGGTACACTGCCCATCGCCCAGCAGGTCGCGAAGGACCCGTGCCAGGGTGTGCTTGCCCGATCCGGAGTCGCCGCCCACTCCGATCAGCGTCATTCGCCGTCCTGTGGCGTATTCGCGGTTGCTGGAAACGCCGATCCGATAGATCCGGAACAGCATCATGGCCAGCGAAGCCTGGAGCACTGTAAAGACCAGGCTTTCGGCCGACACGCCTGCCGGCAGCCATCCAGTGCCATCGAGCGGTGGATGCGAAGCGCCGGAGGGGTCCGTCCAGAACAGCACGTGGTAGGCGACATAGAGCAGGTTGACCCCCCAGTACACCGGGGAAAGAGGGGTTTCTTGCCGCACAAAGAAGTACACGGCCAGCGGCAGCGTCCAGAAGTACCAACCGGGCATCGGCGGCAACAGCAGCACCAGTACCCCGAACGTGACCGCCAGCATCATCACCAGCAGGTCTCGGTTGATTTTGGCGGACGCTACGAATCGGAGGAAGACCCACAGCAGCGCGATCGGCCCCACGTACAGGACTAACGTTCCCGACAGCGGCAGAGTGACCTCGAACAGGCGGGCTGTCTCACGGGTGCCCAGCACCATCTGGCGGTATCCGATGCTGCCTAGGAACGGGCCAATACCTGCGGCGACGGTCGCTACCAGGGTGCCCAGAAAGAGTAGCGGGCGACGCCACGGCGCGGTCGGGGCGGGGTTGCGCAACAGGAAGACGAACAGGAACGGGGCCGCGATCGCGACGTGCGCCTTGGTGGCGATGCCGATGCCCAGCAGTACGCCCGCCCAACCGGGGCGACGCGCCAGCAGGGCCGCCAGTGAACCGAACAGGAACGCCGTTGGGATCGCGTCCACCTGGCCGTGGATGTACGAGATGTAGAACAGAACCGGCGAACACCAGTACAGCCACAGGGCCAGATTCCGCTT
>CAZHDQ010000185.1:0-5900 GCA_964531595.1 uncultured Anaeromyxobacteraceae bacterium | reverse complement strand
GAGTGGCCGAGTGGTCTAAGGCAGCGGTCTTGAAAACCGTCGGACGAACGGTCCCGTGGGTTCGAATCCTACCTCCGCCGCCGGGAGACTCCGCATTGTATTCCGGAGAGATGGCCGAGTGGCCGAAGGCGCTCGCCTGCTAAGCGAGTGTACGGGGTTGACCTGTACCGTGGGTTCAAATCCCACTCTCTCCGCCGACGGCCGTGGTCCGATCTTTGGCTCCGGCTCCCGATCTTGATCCAGGTTGTGCGACGTGGTAGAACGCGTCGCTCTTTGAAACGCGCCCGTAGCTCAATTGGATAGAGCATTAGACTACGGATCTAAGGGTTGGGGGTTCGAGTCCCTCTGGGCGCGCCATTCGATAGCATTCGTCCCCCATCGCATTCGTGGACGTAGTGCGCCCCAACAAACGCGATCCCCCTTGCCAAACCACCATGGCCGTGTCTAGAATCGTTTCGCCTTTATTTCTCGGCGTTCTGCACGCCCCTGCCGGTGGGCTGCGAAGAGAGGGACGACATGCTTGGAGACGCCCTGGCTACACGCTTCGAGTTCGGTACCCAGGCCATCGAGGACAAGGTTGGCCGCCACGTGGCCGGGCACCGTCTGTCGGACGGGCTGCCGGTGGTCCTGACCGTACTGGATCCGCAACTGAAAATCGGTGCGGCCGAGGCCCACGCGGTCTCGCAGGTGTCTGGCACCCTCGCCGGGCTTCGGTCAGCCGCAATCCTGCACTGTATCGAGACAGGTCGAACCGAGGGCGGCAACCTGTACGTGCTGTGCGAGGGGACGGATGCGCCTGCGCTCAAGACGACGCTCCGCACCTCGGGGGGCATGTCGCCGGATCTGGCGCTGGCGGTTGCCTACCAGGTCGCCTCGGTCCTAAAGGACGCGGCGGGTGTCGGGGTTACCCATCTCGACCTGTCCAGTGCGGCGATCCACGTCGAACCCGAGGGCGGCCTCCGGGTCCGCATCGCGAAGTTTGGGCAGGCCCGCTTGCTGCCGTCGTACAACCCTTCGCGCAAGAATGAGCCCTACCACGGGACGGCCGAATACATGGCGCCCGAGGTCTGTGCGGGGCGACCCGGGGATGTTTCGTCCGACTTGTACGCCCTGGGCATCCTGATGTACGAAATGGTTGCCGGGAAACCGCCGTTCCTTTCGTCCAGTCCGTCGACGACGATCAAGCGACAGGTCTACGAAAAACCGTTGCCGCTGCACCTGGTCAAGCCCGGCATGACCCATATGGACGCGTACGAGAACCTGGTGAACCGGTTGCTGGCCAAGGACCCGAAGGCCCGTCCCGCGGACGCCGCCGAGGTCCTGACCCTGCTGGCCGCTATCCGCGACGAGGCGTTCCCGGGGGCGGAACTGGTCGCGCCCTCCCAGCGTGACGACGCGGTCCAAACGGTATCCCTGATCGAGCAAGAACTGGTTGCCGCCGAGCCCGAGCCCGCAGTGGCCGGTGTCCCGGTCTCGGGCGGAACTCAGGTGTTCACCGGGCTGTCCGAGGCGCTGGCCGAGGCCCAGGCGAAGCGTGACGGCGAGTCCTCTGCACCCGCGCCGCGGCCCGGACCAGGGGAAAGTCGCCCGACCGAGGCGTTCGACGCGTCATTTATCGTCGCGGCCCTGGACAAGGCGAAGGCGGCAGGTGCCGCGCAAGTCGAGGCCGTGGCCGACGAGGCGCCCACCGACGAGGCGCCCATTGAGGACGTCGCCGCAGTACCCGATGCCGGGGCAACCGCGGAGGAATGGCAGGGTACCGATGCCGTCACCGGTCCGGTGCCCGTGTCCGTATTCACGCCTAGGAACCGCGATGATCGCAAGGAATCCAGGATGTTCTGGATTGTCGCCGCGGCGGTGGCCGTGCTGGTCGCAATCGCGATCGGTGTGTACCTGAAGGGCCAGCACCGCGACCTAGGTGACGATGTGGAGGCGGTGACGGCGGGCGAGCCGATCGAGCAGCAGGCCCCGGCCCCAGCACCGGCCCCGAAACCTGTTCCCAGGCAGATGACCCCGATCGTACCGCCGCCGGCACCGGCGCCGACGGTGCCGGCTGTGCCCCAGGAAGCCGTGGCGCCCACCCCGGCACCCGTCGTGTCGCCAGTGGTGGTGCGACCGGTGGGGCCGACTCCGGCCGAGAAGGCATCGGCCCAGGTCGAGCGTGCCCGTGGTGAACTGGCGGACGGTCGTCCTATCGACGCGAAGCAGTCCCTGGAGGCAGCGCTGGAAATGGACGCTGGCAACCCTGATGCGAAGGGGCTGCTGGCCACGGTTGAGGCCAGGATTCTTGCGGCAGAACGTGCAGCGGCACGTGCAGCGGCACGCGCACAGCGTCCCCGGCGTGCTGTCGTGTCGGCTGCCCCGGAAGCGAAGGACTCGGCGCCTAAGCCAGCGGGCCCGAAGGTGGATGACGCAGCGCGCGACGTAAAGGTCCGTGATCTGATCAAGGCGGGCCGCTCGGCCTACAACGACGGCGACTACAAGACCTCGATCGCACGTTACAACCAGGCTCTCCAATTGGATCCGGGCAACGCCTTGCTGAAGAAGCTGCTGGCCCAAGCCAAGGCCAAGGTTGCCGAGTAGCCCCTATTTCTCCGAAACCCACGTCCCGACTGCCTGTTCTGACACAGCGACCATTGCACTTTTCCTCGCTTTGGGATAAAGTCCGCCCGCGTTTTGGGAGTGGAAAATGGCCGAGGAATTCGTCCACCAAGTAGTGCCGATCAACATCGAAGACGAGATGCGTTCGTCGTACATGGACTACGCGATGAGCGTCATCATCGGGCGTGCCCTGCCGGACGCCCGGGACGGCTTCAAACCGGTCCATCGTCGCGTGCTGTTCACGATGCACGAGACGAAGAGCTTCCACAACAGTGCCTACAAGAAGAGCGCGCGCATCGTCGGCGACGTCATGGGTAAGTACCATCCCCACGGCGACTCCGCGATCTACGACACGATGGTCCGCATGGCCCAGGACTTCTCCCTGCGGTACCTGTTGGTCGACGGACAGGGCAACTTCGGTTCGGTGGACGGCGATTCCGCGGCGGCGATGCGATACACCGAAGTCCGCATGACTCGCATCGCGGAAGAGATGCTGGCGGATATCGAAAAAGATACCGTCGACATGGTGCCGAACTACGACGGCTCGCTCGAGGAGCCATCGGTGCTGCCGTCGCGGGTGCCGAACCTTTTGATCAACGGGTCGTCGGGCATCGCGGTAGGCATGTCGACGAACATCCCGCCGCACAATCTGACCGAGGTCATCGACGGCACGATCGCACTGATCCGCGACCCGGATCTGACGGTCGCGGACCTTATGGAACACATCCCGGCGCCGGACTTTCCGACGGGCGGCCTGATCTTGGGCACCGTGGGCATCCGGGCTGCATACGAGACTGGGCGCGGCGCGGTCAAGATGCAGGCGCGGGCCCAGATCGAAGGCGAAAAGAAGGGTGAGCGCACCGCGATCGTCGTGACCGAAATCCCTTACATGGTTAACAAGGCGAAGCTGCTAGAGCGCATCGCCGAACTGCACAAGGACAAGCGGATCGAAGGCATCCACGACATGCGGGACGAATCGGACCGCGACGGGATGCGTATCGTAATCGAGCTGAAGAAGGACGCCGACGCCCATGTCATCCTGAATCAGTTGTACTCGATGACGCCGATGCAGAGCATGTTCAACGTGATCATGCTGGCGATCTCGCGGGGCCGGCCGCAGTTGCTGACGCTGAAGGAGGCTCTGACCGAGTTCATCCACCATCGCAAGGACGTGGTGACCCGGCGGTCGCTGTACGAATTGCGCAAGGCTCAAGAACGCGAGCACATCCTGCTGGGCTACCAGATTGCGATCGACAACCTTGACGAAGTGATCGCCCTGATCCGGGCATCGGGCAGCCCCGAGGAGGCCCGCACATCGTTGATGAGGCGATTCGCGCTGACCGAGATCCAGGCCAAGGCGATCCTGGACCTGCGGCTGGAGCGGCTGACCCGGATGGAGCGCGACAAGATCCTGCTGGAACTGGAGGAGATCCGGCGCCTGATAAGCCGACTGCGCGAGATTCTTGGGTCGGATGTGGTGCTGATGGACGTGATCGTCGCGGAACTCGAGGAGATCCGAACGAAGTACGGCGATGCTCGGCGCAGTGAAATGACCGAGGACGAGGGCGAAATCGACATTGAGGACCTGATCCCGGTAGAGGACATGGTCGTGACGGTATCTGCCCAGGGCTTCATCAAGCGGACGCCGGTCGCTGTGTACCGCAGCCAGAAGCGCGGCGGCAAGGGCAAGTCGGGGATGGCCACGCGCGAGGAAGATTTCGTCACGGACATGTTCGTGGCGTCGACCCACACCTGGGTGCTGTTCTTCACCGACAAGGGCCGCGCGTTCCGGGTGCGCGTGTACAACATCCCGCAGGGGTCGCGGACGTCGAAGGGCCGCGCGATGGTCAACCTGCTGAACCTGGCGGGTGACGAGCGTGTGCGGACGATCCGGCAGGTCGATGACTTCGCGCCGGGGCGGTCGTTCGTGTTCGCCACGCGTAAGGGCGTGGTCAAGCGCACGGAAGTCGTGTTGTTCAAGAACATCCGGTCGTCGGGGCTGAATGCCATCCGGTTGGATCCGGACGACGACCTGATCGCGGTCCGGTTGGCGACGGACGATGAGCACGTACTGCTGTTCACGCGTCTGGGCAAGTCGATCCGGTTCGCGGTCGAGGATGTGCGCAGCATCGGACGCGATACGCGGGGCGTGCGCGGCATGACGCTGAAATCCAGCGATGCGGTCATTGGGATGGAGATCCTGACGGCCGGGAGCGAAATCCTGGCGGTCACGGAACGCGGTTATGGCAAGCGTACAGCGGCCGAGGAATACCGCCTGCAACGCCGCGGTGGCACCGGCATCCTGGCTATGAGGGCCAATGCCAAGGTGGGCTTCGTCGTCGGGATGCGGTCGGTGACGGCCGAGGACGAACTGTTCCTGACGTCTTCGGGTGGCACGACGATCCGCGTAAGGGTGGCGGACATCTCGCTTATCGGCCGCGTGACCCAGGGCGTTCGCGTAATGAACGTGTCGGGGGACGAACGGCTGGTCGCAATGGACGTTGTCATCGAGAAGGACGACGAACAGGAACTGCCGCTGGAACCCGAGGTCTCAACGCTGCCGCCGCAGGACCCTGAAGACGAATCTGCGGACTAGCCTACCAATTCGGTTTCGACGAACAGCGCCAGACACGCCTCGGCCGGCACCGTCGAAGGCCGTGCTCCTGGGTCTATTCCAGCGGCGCGCAACCAAGCCTCGCACATTCCCTTGTCCTGCCCCAGCCCGTTAGCCAGTGAATTCGCCGCCGTCTTGCGTGGCTGCGCGTGCAACGCATGCACAAGCCGGGCGAACGCCGGGTCGTCGACCACCGTGCTGCGTTCCGGCGCCAGTTCCATCGGCACGATCTCGATCACAGCGGACCACACCTTGGGCCGCGGTCGGAAGCGTTCTGGGGATACATCGAAAAGCAGACGTGCCGATGCGCGTAACTGCACCAGCGCCGACACCGCGCCGTAGTTGCGATCACCCGGTCGTGCCGTTAGCCGCTGTGCAACCTCGCGCTGGAACATCAGAACCATTCGGTCGATCCGGTCGCGCCTCCTCAACAGATTGAACAGGATCTGGCCGCCGACGTTGTAGGGCAGGTTGCCGACTATACGCGCCTGCTCGCCAGGGCCCAGCACGTCCACCAAGTCCAGCGTCGTGGCGTCGGCATGCACCACTTGTATCGACGGGTCTTCCTGGTGGCGCTCCATATGCAGGGAGGCCAGTACGTCGTCCTTTTCGATCAGCACCAGACGGCCGCAGGTGCCGACCAGTTCGCCGGTCAGGGCCCCACGTCCTGGGCCGATCTCGACGA
>CAZHDQ010000184.1:3963-5910 GCA_964531595.1 uncultured Anaeromyxobacteraceae bacterium | reverse complement strand
CACAGAAGGAGAAAAACTACCTAGAAGGCTCAATCCAAGATCTGAATCTAGCAGTTGGTGAAAGGCGAAGACCTGCACAACGAGTGCGTATATGAATGGTACACGACCAACTGCGCTTCCAATGATCGGGATCAGGCACAAGATAAAACCAAGGACCGTTGCGACTAGTCCAGCAAATGCCACGTCATCGTAGTGAGCGAGAAGAACCTCAATTGGCGTAAAGATAAACTGCCCAGCGGTCAAAGGAAGAAGTAACGCGGCAAGTATGGACATGGCAAAGCCATAGGCGACCGATGAAGTGACCATCGGTGCGAAGAAGGACAGCGCACCAGAGTTTGTCCGGATCGCCGCAGAAAATACAGCTGCCGCAAGCGCCCAAACTGTGCTCGTTAGGAGTGAGTAGGCAAGAATCGCGACCCAGAAATGCCAATCAAGAATCTGCGATAACGTCTGTTGGATTGCATGGAAGAACATGGCCACCTAGCTGCAAGCCAATTAGTGCGTGATCCTATCACGACAAAGCCTGGATCGCATCAGCCGCTTCCACGACGGCTAGCGAGTGTAACGGCATCGCAGACCAGTTGGTTGTCTTTGTCGTTAATGTTGGGGGCAGGAAGGCCGTTGACCGCGGATGTCGAGTTCGCGGGTCTCGAGGGGCGGGGCAAAATTCTCAATTGCATATTTACTCTTCGGGTAGTAAGCCCGGGTTATTCACGGAGCGTCGTCGCGAGACCGCCGAGACGGCCCGGCTACAAGGCGCGGGGTGCAGGCGCGACTGAGCCTGTCTGGTGACAGGTGATTGGAGCGTCGGGGTCCCCGCAACGCAGCAGCCGGCGCCAGGATCGGCGGTCGCAGCAGACGCGGGCGTGAATAACCCGGGATTACCTTCGTCGGCCATGCACGCGGTCATCTTGGCCTCACAGGCGCCGCCCGCGTCGGTCGCTGCTAACGCGCAAACCATCCACTCGGTCTCGTCCTCAATGTGGTCGCAGTTCTCCTCCATGCAGTCGAGAACTTCCCTCAGCATTTCGCCGGCCGCCAACGAGGCATCGTCAAAGCACTCGTCCTCACAACTACCGCCGCTCTCACAGCCCAAAAAACATGGAAACAAAGAGGCGCACCCACCCGTCCCCGTATGGGTTGTCGAGCCCGGGTCGGCTTCGCCCGGATCGGTCGTGCCTGAGTCGGTCGTGCCTGAGTCGGTCGTGCCAGAATCGGTCGTGCCTGAGTCGGTCGTGCCCGGATCGGTCGTACCTGAGTCGGTCGTGCCAGAATCGGTAGTGCCTGAGTCGATCGCACCTGAGTCGGTCGTACCAGAGTCGGTATCGCCTGGATCGGAATCACCTGGGTCGGTCTCGCCCAGGTCGTTTACAACACCCGGATCGTCGGTCGTACCCGGGTCGGCTAACACGTCAAGGACCTGCGCGACGTCCAAGTCCAGGGTCTCGGCAACCTTCCCGCATCCGAACGCACTTGCGATCAATGCAACCATCACGATCCGCACCCAAGAAAACCGAACCATCCTATTCCTCACAATTTTCGACATTCCAGCCAAACGAAAAAGGGGCCGGCGAGAAACCCCCGCCGACCCCTCCTTCTAACAGTGCTTCACACAAGCGGAGCCGCTAGTCGCTTAATTCGCAGTGCACGCCTGGAGTGTGTCGTAGCAAGCGCCGCCTTCAGCTTGTTCCTCGCCAACACACGTGGTGCACTCGCCTATCTGCTGCTCGGTCGGGTCCTCGACCGTGCACACAACGCAGGCGCCCCGCAGGCAGTCAGGAAGAGCGTCGTAGAGGTCCAAAGCCGCCTTCGAAGCAGCGTTGCCACATGTCTGTCGCTCCTCGGGAGTCGTAGCACCGTCCAGGCAGGTGAGCAGGGTGCTACAATTGCCCGTGCCATAGACCCGGTCTTCGAGGCACGCTTGGAGTGTGTCGGCACAAGCGCCGC
>CAZHDQ010000184.1:0-3863 GCA_964531595.1 uncultured Anaeromyxobacteraceae bacterium | reverse complement strand
CTTCCTTCTGTTCGTCGCTCCAACATGTGTTGCACGCGGCGCCATCTGGGTCGGTGTCACAAATCGGGCACGCCGCGAGCAGGCAGGTGGAAATCGCGTCGTAGAGGTCGATGCCTTCCTTCGAAGCAGCGCTGCCACATGCCTGTCGCTCCTGGGGAGTCGTGGCGGTGTTCAGGCAGCCCAACAGGGAGTTACATCCGTCCGTACCGTAGGTCCGGTCTTCGAGGCACGCTTGGAGTGTGTCGGCGCAGGCACCACCTTCCTTCTGTTCGTCGCTCCAACATGTGTTGCACGCGGCGCCATCTGGGTCGGTTTCGCACACCGGGCATGCGGCGCTCAAGCAGTCGGGAATCGCGTCGTAGAGCTCGACACCATCCTTCGAAGTAGCATCAGCACATGCCTGGCGCTCCTGGTTATTCGTAGCGGCGTTTAGGCATCCGAGCAGGTCGTTGCAGCCGCCCGTACCGTAGGTCCGGTCTTCTTGGCAGGCTTGAAGGGTATCGCCACACGCACCACCAGGCCGCTGCTCCGCCGAGAAGCAAGCAGTACAGTCGTCTTTCTGCTGCTGGGTCGGATTCGTAACCTCGCAAACAGGGCACGCATCCATCAGGCAATCGGGGATGGCGTTGTACATGTCGAGGGCATCCTCCGAGGCCCCAAAGACACACGCAACCTGATCGCCCGACGACTCTGCATCGTTTAGGCAACCCAGCAGGCTGTAGCAGCCACCGGTGCCGCTCGAGCAGTCAATCTGGGCTTCCGTAGTCGACTCGCTCTGGCAATCGCCCATGCAGTCCCTGAACTCGTTGGCGGCAGTCGTCGACGGGTTGTCTTCCGGACACGCACGAATACAGGCCTTCATGTCATCGCAGGTCGCGTACGTACAGCCCCAGAAGCAGCCGAAGTATTCGTTCATGCAGTTAGCTTCCAGGCAGGCGTTGAATTGTTCGTTCGTCGTGGCACCAGCGCACTTGGTCTGCAGGCACTGGTTGAACGCCTCGTAGTCCTCCGTACCGACGGCGGACAGGTTGTACTGGCACTGCTGCACGCAGGCCTCGCCCGCGGTGCCACTGGGGCATTCATTAATGCATTCGTAGGCGGCCCGACAGGAACCCACCGGGTCGTACACGCACGCCGGGGTGCCGGAATCGGTGCCGGGGTCGGTCACTGTAATCACGTCGGTGCCGGGGTCGACCGGCGTACCCGGGTCGTCGTTCTCGCCCGGGTCAACGCCCTGGCCTGGGTCGCGCCCGGGGTCGGGCGTCACGAACTGGTCGGTCGTCGTGCCATCGCCGGGCAGCACGACATCGCCACTGATCACGTCCTTACCGTCGCTGTCCGAACTACCGCACGCGTAGATACCGGTCACCAGCATCAGCCCACAGGCAACACTCAGGAAACGCTTCATTTTCCCCACTCCTTCAAAGCCGTTGAAGCCCGGGCCACACTAGTGTCCCGATGAAACGATTGAATATTCCGGTTTTGAAGGCCGGATGTCAACTCATAAAATCAAGGTTTTAACGGATTGTTAGTGGATGGCATGCGTATTTTGGGGCTGGCTTCCGGATCGGCTAGACTGGCGGCTGCCAATCCTGGAGCCCCAGCGATGCATGATCTGGTTTTCAAGGCCGCCCGCGTCCCCTACGGCGAACGCGGCGCGATCCGCGACGTGGCAGTGCGTGACGGCATTATTGAACGCGTTGACGATTGCATTACCGCCCCGGCCCAGGTCGAAATCGACTGTACCGGACTTTGGCTGCTGCCCGGCGCGATCGACATGCACGTCCACTTCCGCGACCCGGGCATGCCCCAAAAAGAGGACCTGGCATCGGGCACCGCAGCAGCCCTTGCGGCGGGTATTACCACCGTCGCAGACATGCCCAACACGAGTCCGCCGACCCTTACTGCCGGCGCCTTCCTGGCCAAGGTTGCCAGGGCCCAGGCGGTCGGGTCCTGCAACGTGCTGTTCTACATTGGGCTGGGCAGCGACAACGTCGACCAGATCCAAGCGGTCGCCGGACATCCGGCATTGGCGGGGGTCAAGGTATTTCTGGGTGCCACGACCGGCGACCTGCTGTCAGGCGACACGGCACTGGAACAAGCGCTGGACCGCCTAGCCGTGCCCTTCGTTTTCCATGCCGAACGCGAATCGTTGCTGCGCACTGCCAAGGACGCATTCGCCGGTACTCCGACCGCCGCCGACCACCACATACTTCGGCCCGGCGAGGCCGCCATCGAGGGCGCCCGTTTCGTGGCGTCATTGGCCCGTGATGGCCGCCGGTTGCATGTGTGCCATCTATCATGCGCGGACGAACTGCCGTTCCTGGACCCGCACCGCGGTATCACAGGCGAGGTCACGCCACACCATCTATGGTTCACGGCCGACGACACCGCCACCCAGGGAAACAGGCTGAAGGTGAACCCGCCAGTACGTTTTGGTACCGATCGGGTCGCCTTGCAGGCCGCACTGGCTGACGGGCGCATCGCAGCCGTCGCCACAGACCACGCGCCCCACACACTGGATGAAAAGGCCCTGCCCTATCCCGAGGCCCCGTCCGGTGTACCCGGTGTCGACACGATGGTTGCATCGACCCTGGCGCTGGTCCGCGAAGGTGTTTTGACGATGGAACGGGCCATCGATGCCATGTCAGCCGCCCCTGCCCGCCTGCTAGGCCTGACCGGCAAGGGACAAGTTGCCCCGGGCTTCGACGCAGATCTATTCCTGTGGGACTCGGAAGCCACATGGACACCGCGCCCTGAAGACCTTGGCACCCGCTGTGGCTGGAGTCCGTTCGAAGGTATGCAACTTTCGGCGCGGCCTAAGGCGGTATGGCTAGCTGGAAAAAGGGTGGCCTAAACGTTAAGGATCCGCACAGAAACTCACGCAGCGATTTGGTCTTAATGGATGGGAATGGGAAAGGCTAGTCGCCAGCTATAGCGGCCTGCTCGGCGATCACGGTCTGAAGGGTGTTCAGCAAAAGGCGCGCGGGCTCGATCAGTTCGGACTGCTGCACGTCAGGATTTACGATGAACTTCTTCAGGTAGAAAGACGCCTCCTTGTACCGCTGCTTCTGCACAAGGGCGTTCGCCAGGTTGAATGCCGCATTCGGGTCGTCCGGATCCAGTTCCATGCTGCGGCCCAGTTCGTGGATCCCCTCGTCGACTTTGCCCTGGGTCAGATAGACAAGCCCGAGGTTGTGGTGGATCGCCGCGTCCTCGGGGCTGTGCCGTGCCCCCTCTTCCAAAACCAAGCGCGCCGCTTCCTCGGCACGCTGATTCAGGTACATCATACCCAGCGCCGAGTAGGCCCGCGAATACGTCGGATCCGCCTGAATCGCACGGCGGAACATGTCGTCCGCCTCGACCAGTTTACCCTTCTTCTGCAATGCATATCCGGCCCAGTAAAGGGCCGCGGCATGCTGGGGTGCAAGTTGGATGACTTCCTGGAACCGCGCCAAACCGGCATCGATATCGTTGCGAATCAACGCTAGTCGGCCCAGTTGGAACAGGATGTCCGGATCGCGGGAATCCAGTTTCCGGGCCGCGTTCAGCGAGGCGTCGGCGGCGTCCAGAAAACGTTGCTCTTCGACATCGTCCGCGCCTTTCTTGTCGTACAGATAGACCATGCCCAGTTGGAAATGCGCCTGGGCATTCTTGGGATCCCTGGCCGCGGCGGCCGCAAACAGCGTGATCGCCTCTTCCAGCTCATTGGCCTGGTAGGCGCGAATCCCCTTGTTGACCAGCGAGATAGATTCGGTCCGCGCCTTGGAGCAGCCAACGGCCAGGACCGCCGCCATCACGATCAGAACCGTTCGCATGCCAACCTCCACGGGCCAGAGCGGCCTACCTCGTGACCTTGAAGA
>CAZHDQ010000183.1:0-5918 GCA_964531595.1 uncultured Anaeromyxobacteraceae bacterium | reverse complement strand
CTGCTGGGGTACCCGGATTGCTGCACTGATGCGTGGGCATATGCGGACGAACCGGTTCAGAGTTCGTTCTTTTGGCTAAACGTCGACCGACGCGTCGCGACCCCAGGACCCGTCCCCTTCGAACTGAGCCCCGCTTCAGTCGAGTTCGTCCCCTGTTCGCTGGCCTGCACCCCATCGCTGCCGAGGGCACGCGCCCTGCTCGACGGCATTCGCCGGCAGGCCGCACCGGGTGTATGGGAACGGCACGTCGACCGCTTGAAACGCCCCTTCCTCCTGTTTTCTGGCGTCCAGAGCGGGATCGTGGAACTGATCCCGGAAACCGAACCAGGCGAACGCTTCCGCTTCCATGTCGGCCTCGACATGGTCCCTCACGCGGAAACGGCCGACATCGCCCTGGCCGACGAGATCATCGTTGAGGGCGAAACCCTTCTGCTGTTGCGAAAGGGCCGGCCTTTCCTGCCGCTGTCCGGACGGGCCTTTTTGTGGTGGCACGAACGGGCATTCCAGGTGGATTTCTGGCGCGCGATGATCGCGGCGAGGCGCGCGGCACCGATCGCGGCGAAGCGCGCGACACCAACCGGTGCGTCGGTCGATAGGAACGGCGGGTCCGACGCACCGGCGGCCGAGACAATCGACCCGTCCGCCGAGCGCGCGACGGAGTTCATGCTGCGGCTGTGCGAACAGGTAATACGGGCAGCCACCCGGTTCGCCGGTTATCAATTGATTACATCCGGCCTTGCCAGCCCTGGCCAGGTCTCGCTCCGGTTTGAGGGGGGCGACCGCCCGGTCGTGCTTATCGTCGACCTGCGCGGGACGGGGGCACCCGACTTGTTACGCATCGGTCGCATGTCGCTGCGCCATCCCGAGGCGGAACCACTGCGCACCCCGGACCAGTGGCGGGCCTTTCGGTCCTTCTCATCTTTCCTTCGCAACGTCCTTGCCCGACGGGCCCCAGCCGCCAGGACCTGACGGGGCGAAACCCGCGCCCCCTCCGGCCTAAACCCCTGTCGCTAAGCGCCGCTGTAAGCGCCCTCGCTTGACTCGTGGGGGTCCAGAACGGATACTTGGCCGGATGCGGGAAACGAGCCCGAGCGGCGCAACCATGCGGGGTGAAATGGAAACAATCGCGGTCTACGGCAAAGGCGGCATCGGCAAATCGGTAGTGGCCACCAGCCTGAGCATTCACTATGCCCAGGCCGGTCTTCGCGTGCTTCACGTCGGCTGCGACCCTAAGCACGACTCGGCACTTCGCCTGCTGAAGACGTCCACCAATATCCGGACGGTTCTGGACATCCTCCGCGAGGACCCCGAAGCCGTTGCCACCGACGAGATCCTGACCACCGGACGGTTCGATATCGACTGCTGCGAGGCTGGCGGACCTCAACCAGGCGTCGGATGCGGCGGCCGTGGCGTGGCGCGGATGATCGAGGCGCTCGACGAAATGCAACTGCTCCAGTCCGGCCGCTATGACGTAGCGATCTTCGACGTATTGGGCGATGTGGTCTGCGGCGGCTTCGCGGCCCCGCTGCGCGACGGATTCGCCAAGAAGGTGATCATCGTGCTGTCCGAGGAGCCTATGGCGATCTTCGCGGCGAACAACATCGCCCGCGCCATCGACATCTACCGGGATAACGGCGTCTGCTTGGCCGGTCTGGTCGTCAATCAACGGTCCAAAGACGCTGAACTGGACACGATAGAACGTTTCGCCAAGCGGCTGGGCACTACGATCCTGACCGTCATCGAGCGCGACCAGCGCATCATGGATGCCGAACGGCAACAGCGTACGATCCTGGAATTCGCACCAGAGGCCCCGACCGCGCAGGCCTTCCGTGCGCTGGGCCAGGCGATCGTGGACATCGACTCCACAACAATCTCTCTGCCGACACCGATGACCGACGAAGAATTTTTCGATTTCCTGCGCGACAACGGGGGCTAAGCCGATGTACCACCACACCGTGCCGGCCCACCACACCGACGAAGAAGAAGAAGCTATCGACACGCAGCGGCTGCGCGGTGGCGAGGTGTCCCGCAAGGAATTCGAGTACTTACTTGGCCTGGAGGACATGCCCGAGGACCTCCGCGTGCGCTTGGTGATCTGGTACGACGACCACATCCAGGTACTGCTGGGGCCGGCGCCACGGGAGCCCCGGTTGGTGTTCACTCTGGTTGAGCGCCAGCCCGACGGCCGGGCCTGGGTCGCGACCGACCACATCGCACTGTCTTACAAGGGCCAGGAAAAGATATCCGAGGACATCGACCTGCGAGTCCGAGACCATGCGCCGGATCGCCTGGCCGGCCTGGACCTGGCATCGCTGAAGGCACGGCTCGAAGCGGACCCGGAATGCCGGCCGCTGCCCGTGGTCAAAAAGTACCTGGGCCAGGAGGTCACGAACCTGCTGACGACCTGGGCAGGCGCCGACGCGTACGCGGAATTCTTCGCCGTAGGCGAAATCCAGCGCGGTCAGTTGGACAGCGTTGACCTGTCCGGCTCATTCAGGTTCGTCCAGCATTCCGACAACGAATGCCTACTGGTGTCGCCCCACGGGGTCGCGCCACTGATCACCTCGGTGGAATACCCTTGGGACAACCGGACGCGCAGCTTCAACCTGCCGACGGACGCCAGTCGTGTAGAACCCGCCGTCGACGGCATGGTTTCGACCGAACTGACCGAACAAGACGTCGTCATGGGTAACCCGAAACGGGTGCGCGACGTCCTGGACTATGTAGTTGCGACCGGCAAGGACCAGGACCGGATCACGTTCTTTTCCAACACTTGCGTGCCGATGGTCACCGGCGAAGACGTCGAGTCGGTCGTGCGCCAGTACGCGCGCAAGAGCGAAAGCCCGCTGGTTTACCTGACCGTTACGCCGATCAGCATGTTCAACGTATTCAAGGATCTGCTGGAAACGCGCCGACTGGCCATCGAGGCCGAGGCCCCACCCCCGACCCCGAACTCTATCAACCTGGTTGGATTCGCTGACGATTCGGCCTCCGCTGGGCTGCACGAACTGCTGGACGCGTCTGGCATCCGGGTCAACACGCACCTGATCCCGAACTTCAGCGCCGATCGGATCCGCGCCCTGCCCCAGGCGCCGGTCAACGTGATGTACCCCAACCAGGTCTGGAGCAACCACTACCTTCACCTGACGGGAAAAACGCGAGTCCAGTGCATCACGCCGGATGCGCCTTACGGATGGGAAGGCACGCGACAGTGGCTGCTGGCCGTGGCCGACACGCTGGGACGCCGCCCCCAGGCCGAGTCCGCCTGGGACCAGGTATCAGCCCAGTACGTGAACGACTGGCATCGGGCCTGCGCACGGGCCGAGGGCCACCGGGTCGCACTGGTGATCCGCGCTGCGGAAACGAACCTGCTGACCGACCCGTCGCATACGTGGGGCGTGCCGCTGCTGCGAGTGCTCGAGGAGGCGGGCTTCGGGGTCGACGTGTTCGTCAAGGCCGGCGACCGCGAGCGAGCCCGTAAGGCGGCCGAGGCTATCCAGGGGGTGTTCACGCACCCGCAACGACACATCATCCAGGCGTTCAATAATTTTGACTTGATGCGGCGCCGGTTGCGCGAATCCCAGGCAGACGCGGTTCTGTCATACCACTTCTTCGACTGGCGAGTCTCCGAGGCGGGCAAGAACCGATTTTCGCTACAGGTGTTCGAAATGGGCCCGGCCGGGGCGGCCCGCACCGTCGAGCGCATCGCCGGGATCTGTCGAACGCCGTTCTACCGCCGCTACCGGGACTGGCTGAAGCGGACCCCGGACGGCACGCTCGCCCATGGACGGCCGGAGGAAACGGATGCAGACAACTAACACCGCGTCCCGTCAGGTACAGGCCGCGGCCACACCGAACCCAGCCGACCAGGACTACACGCAGCGCATCATGCATACGTTCATGGTGGGCGTTTACGTCGCCACGAACGCCATCCAAGACGTGTACACATTGGTCGAAGGCCCCGACTGCGCCCACATGAAGACGCAGTACGTCCAGGGGAACCACGACTGGCTATCGACGCTGACCAGCGTGTCGGGGCACCACCGGATCGCCAATACCGCACTGCACCCGGTCCAGATGACCAAGTCCCGCGAGCAGGCTATCGAGTCGACGCTGATGCGCATCGCATCGCACCCGACTGTCGGCGGCGTGATGATGACGTCGATGCCGATGGCGGTAATCACCGGCGCGGACTACGAGCGGTTGTGCCGCAGTATTCAGGCCGCCACCGGCCGAACGGTGATCCACGTCCCGGGCAAATCCCTATCTGGGGACTGGCTCGACGGCTACGCCGAAGTGCTGATCTCGCTGGCGCGCCAACTGGATCTGTCTGGCGGCGAGAAGGCCCCGCGAAAGGTCGGCATCGTCGGCCACATGTTCGACCGTAACGAGGGTGACCAGCGTGCAAACGTCCGGGAATTGCGTCGCATACTTGGGGCGTTGGACCTGGAGCCGGTCTCGATCTGGCTGGAGGGACAGCGGTTCGAGCAACTTAGCGACATCCGGGACGCAGGCACAATCCTGTCGTTTCCCTACGGGCGCAAGGCCGCCCAGTGGCTTACAAGACGCACGGGCGCGCGCTTGGTTGAATGCGAACTGCCGTTCGGGCTGGGGGCTACCGAACGCTGGGTCCGCCAACTGGGTCGGGAGTTCGACCGCGAGGCGGCGGCCGAGGCCCTGATCGACCGCGAACTGAGGGCGATCGTGCCGCCCCTGGAGTTCATGCTCCCGTTCGTGTTCCAGAACCGGAAGGCCGGCTACGTGGGCGATCCCCACCTGGCCCGGGGCATCGCAGAAACGGCCGAGATGCTAGGCATGCAACTGGACTTTGCGATCATCACGGACCCTAAGCACCACTTGGCCGGCCTAGAGCGGGTCTTGGACACGGACACGAAATTGCTGGTCTATCCCCGGCTGAAGCCGTTTCTTGACTTGATGCGGTCACGGATCAACGACCACCGCGTCGGGCTGCTGGTGACCAACAGTCCAGGCATGGGCATGGTTCATAACGAGGAACTGGCGATCGTCGAGTTCGGCTTCCCGTCGTTTCACACCCACTCACTCGGGGATCGACCTTTCCTCGGTTTTGCTGGCGTCCTGCCGTTCATCGACAGTTTGGCAAATGCTCTGCGCATGGGCGAGGTGGCCCACTGGGCGAAACGCTATTGGGCCCGCTAGGATTTTGGGGCTGCGATGCGGACGGCCCCTGCCGGAGAGGCGATGGATCCGCGCGATCGTAAATCTCAAGGTCCCGTCTGGACAGCGCGCTTGGCGGACCTACTACGTAGGGCCGGCGTGCCCGTAGGGCAGGTGTCCGCGGCGGACGGCGAGTTGGCGATCGAACTGACCGACGAAACCAGAGCGGTGGCCGCTACCTTGAGGGTCGTACCGCAAGACGCCGGCGGCCCTAACTACAAGACGACCGATCGCTACGGCTATCGCTACGGCGCATCTGGCCCGGAAACGCCCGAGTTGATGGCACGCATTGACCTGGTAATCGCGATTTTGGTGCGGCTGGAGGCGCGGCTTCCAAACGACTGGACACGCGTGGGGATCGCCGGCACGACCCGGTCGTTTGCACACCGGTTCCCGTTTGCCAGCGTGGACCGGTCGGTCGACGACAGCGGCCAAACCGAGAACCAGGTCCTGATACGCCTGACTCCCCGCTGCAACCAAGACTGCCCGTTTTGCAGCGCCCCGGACTGTGCCGAGCCCGACGACGACGCCCTGGCGGCTTGCATCGAGGCGGCCGCAGCCGAGTTCCCGGGCTGCCTGCTGACGTTGACCGGCGGCGAACCGACGCTGCGGCGCGGATGGGAAACTGTGCTGGCACAGGCGTTGGCATTGCCAGGCGTCGGCAGCATCCAGGTCCAGACGAACGCAGTTACGTTCGCAAACACTGGCTCCGCAGCCCGCGT
>CAZHDQ010000182.1:0-5918 GCA_964531595.1 uncultured Anaeromyxobacteraceae bacterium | reverse complement strand
GCCGTGCCCACCGGGATCATGACGCCGCGCAGGTCCCGGAAGTACACCGCCAGCAGCCCGATGATCGAGATCACTGTCGCGATGAACAGCCACAGAAGTTGCGAGTAGTGGTCCAGCACATAGCCCAGCATGATCGGCCGACCGATCATCCGGATCTTCGTGTGTTCGTCCTCCAGTTGCCCCTTCAGTGCGTTCATCCGAACGAATATGTCATGGACATCCAGTTGATCTTCGAAGAACCCCGCCAGGATCAGTGCCGCCCTATCGTCCATCGACACCAGCGTCCCATGGAACTGCGGCGACGAGTGCACCAGCCGTTTCAAGGCTTCAATGCCTTCTTCCGTGTCGGGCACGTCCGGCCACATCAGCGGGACCGCCTGGAACCCATCGATCGCATCCACGGTGATGTTCTTGACCTTGCGCTGGGCCAGCGACATCACCTGGTAGTTGTTGATCGCCGGCATCAGTTCCAGTTCCTTGGTGATCGCCCGGACCTTTTCCAGCGTCTGCTTGTTGAAGATGTCGCCTTCGGTCACCTCGACTGACAGGATCACCGTATTCGCGCCGCCGAAGATGTCCTGGTAAGCGACGTAGGTCTCGACGAATTCGTGGTCTTCCGGGAACAGGTCGATTAGCAGCGATTCCATCCGGACCTTGGGGATCTGGAACGCGAAGAACACCGTGATGGCAATGATCAGCAGTCCGAGCGGCCATCGGTGCCGGATCACGAACCCAGCCATCCGTTCCGGCATCGTCATTTCGCCCCCCATCGCGTCCACGTTCGTCCGAAATCACGCGTCACCAGGATCGCCGCTTTCGCCCCGACCGCCAGCCCGAAACCGTCCGGCGCCAGCGCGACCGAGCCGATCCACAGATACGTCGGCACCTTGACAGCCGTGTAGGGCCCCTTTGGCTGGTCCGCCACGAGCATCGACCCCGACGCTCCGGCCACCAGTGTATGCCCGCCTGCCACTGCGGCCCGAAACAGGTGCTCGTTTGTTCCTGAATCGATCCGCGTCCAGGTCGCACCACCGTCGGTGCTGTGCGCGATCGCCCCGGCAGATCCCACCGCCAACACCCCGACGCCATCACCAGTCAAGGCCACGCCGAAAAGGTGCCCATCCACTACATCGTCTTGCCGCTCCCACGTCTGGCCGCCGTCCACCGACCGCATGACCACGCCCATCTCGCCAACGATGACAATCGTCCGAGAATCAACCCAGACAACGCCGTATAGCGTAGGGTCCTCGCCTTCTTCCAGAGCCTGGATCGACTTCCATGTCACGCCGCCGTCGTCGGTAAGCAGGACGATCCCGAAGTTTCCGACCACGAAACCATGCGTAGCATCCAGAAAGTCCAGCGCCAGCAAGGGCTCGTGCGTACCTGTCGCCAACGCTGTCCATGACTTGCCGCCGTCGACCGTTTTCCAGACGGTGCCCTGGCGCCCGCAGGCGAAGCCGACCTGTTCATCGACGCGGTCCACCGCCAGAAGCACCGCATCGCCACCTGGCCCGCGCTGGACGAAGGTCGCCCCTCGGTCATCGGAAACCAGTGCTAATCCGGGAAAGCCAACGATCCACGCGCCGTCACCTTGCAGCACTACGTCGTGCAGTGGGTCACGGCGCACAAGGCCCTCGATCTGGCCGGCCGCCTGGGCACGGGCATCCTCAGCTACCGAAAACCCGCACAAAACAATCAGCGCCACCCACATCCAGCGCCCCGCCAGGCCAATCCAGGATGCACGCCGCGCACGGCGCCTCGGGAGCGCCACGGTCAAACCGGTCGTAAAGGCCCCCGCTTTCCCCATCGCTTCCTCCACGTGCCCATCGGTCCGCGCCGGTATCACAGCCGACGTGTCCTAGCGGTCACTTCGCCATCTTCTTCAGGTTGGTCAGCGTGAACTTCCCGGGCTCCAGACCCTGGTTCGCCGTGAAGTTGTAGGACGGGAAGGCCGTCGCGTGTTCAGCCTGGAAATCGATCGTCAGAGAGGTGCCGATCGTCAGCGGCGCCTTGTCCATATCGGGCGAGTCGTTGTACGCGTTGATCACAATCTTCCAGAGTTTGCCTTTCTTGTCGTAGGATTCCTTGATCGGGATAAGGAACGTTTCCGCGTCGAAGTAGAAGATCATCTTGCTGTATGGATAATCGCGAAACTTCGGCGTCGCCTCGACAACGTACACCGGCCGCGGCTCCCATTTTGACCGAAAATTCCAGTGCGGTGGCGTCTTGAAATCGAAGGTCTGGTCGCGATACTGCTTGCCAGACCGCACCCCCGAGTGCATCGGCGCCAGGATCGTCTTTTTACCCAACAACTTCCAGTGCATCCATTCCGGATAACCCATGTACCCACGGACGTCCTCGTAAAGCATGTCGGTGCTGTTCCACGCATCACCGCGCGTGCCAAACGTCGCCTTCATCGTTCGGCGCATCGTCGGGACATAAATCCATCCTTCCTGGTCCTTCGGTTCCACGTACCGGTAGTACAGCGCGCCGAAACCCGCTTTGTCATATGGCTCGACCGCCCAGGTCATCGACGCGTACGCGATGCCCTTTTCCGCGAATTCCGGGATGTTAGGCCGCGGGTCCAGGTCGGTCCGATTCTGAGCGCGATTGATGTACAGCCAACGCCACTCCTCGTTACGCTCCACGCCGTTCTTCGCCGAAATCCAATACACGCCGTAGTGGAACCCACCGTCGTCCCCCTGGTATGAATAGTGGTAGTTGTACGCCACCTCCAAGCCAGTCTTCGGGTTCGGGAACGGCAGGCCAGCGACGTAGCCTTCGATGCCACGCTTTCGCGAGTCATTACCAGTATCAATCAGTTTAATGCCGTCCTTGTATTTGTTCGTCGCATCGATGTACGTCAGCGACGGGTGGATTGGCTGGTACGGCGCCGTCCAGATCTTCATCTTGTACTTTTCCATCAGCAACTGCACTGCCGGCGGCAGGTGGTCCTTGAACGGCTGATAATTGGTGCCGTCCAGGATCAGCCCTGGGCGCAGCCCTTCGATCGGTTCCGGCTTGAACCCGGTCATTTCGGTCCAGTTGTCCTTGGTCAGTTTCTGGGCCGCGGCCTCGCCACCGATCCCCCCGACCACGGCTACAACAATCGTCAGTCCCAGCAATCGCAACACGTTTCGCATTTCAAATCCTCCTGCGCACGCCGGCGCCAGGTCAGAACTGGTACCGCACCTGCAGGTTCACCTCGTCACGGTCGCGGAACATCCCGACCCCCTTGTACGGGTCGTCCCCAAAGAACTGGTTGACCGCAAGCTGCATTCGCCAATGATTGCCTAAAGTTGTAGCCAACTGCAAGCTTAGAAATCCGCCGTTGCCAGGCAGGTAGGCACCGACGATCCGTGGGGTGAGTCGCCCGTGCAGGTAGCTGGTGAACGCCGCCCCGACGATCGTGAACGCGTGCTGTTTGGTCGTGGTCGTATCGTAGCCCGGCACGTCGATCAATTGGTCATTTGAGTCAAAGTCCAGGATGGCCGAATGCATGAACTGCACCACGAACATGATCGACTGTTGCGGGTTCAACCAGCGGATCAGCGCGGGCTGTTGCAGCGTCAGCGAATAGTTCAACACATTTTTTTGCGGATTCCGGTAGTACTGCTCGACGCCCTTGTCGGGCAGCACCACTAGGTCGCGCGGCTTCAGCGAATGCACCGGATAGGTCCGATTCGGTTCGTACGACGCCTCGAACTTCAGGTTGGTCCCCAGCGGGTAGGGGAGGTTCGTTTCCAGTGAAATGCCTGCAATATGCTGCCGCGGAAACCCGATGTACACGTCCAGGCCCTGGCCGCCCTTGCCCCATGGGGCAACCGCCTTGATTGGGATTGGCGGGCTCAACTGGTGCGTGTACATATACACCAGCGAATAGGTGAAATTGCCCACCTCACCCTGCCACCGCGCGCCGATGCGGCTATCGCGGAAGTCACGCCCCGGATATTCGAAAATCTTTTCGTGGATCTTCCACGGGGCGACAGACTCGTCGGTCCGACCAGGCTTGCCGTAGTAAGCCGGCCCTGGCACCGGTGGTAATCCCCATGCCCCAACGAACGTCAGGGGCACCGTCACCGTGTCTTCCGGGTCGTCCAGCATCGGCACCCAGACCAACTCGAGCGCGCCGCGCAACGCCGTGACCTCGACCAACGCCTTTACGATCCACAGCGGGATCCGCTGGTCTTCGAAGGACTCCAGCGGGCCGAAGTGCCACGTAGAATCAATAGGATTGATGACATCCAGCGTGCGATACTGCCCCGACTCACCCCAGGAAATCTGCTGGCGGCCGATGCGAAAATTGAGCCATTCCGCAGCCTCGATATCCACGTACAGCTCGCGAATGTCCAGTTCGTTGTAATACTTATCGTAGACCCAGTCCCGCGTCTTGCCGGCCTTGCCGTAATACCCCGCGTGCGGCACCTGTGCATCGCCATCAACTTCCAGTTTCAAGCTGCGTACACCGCGCAGGATCGTATGGACCGACACCTTCGGCGAAGGCGTCCAGTCAGCCTCCAATTGGAGGGTGTTCCTGAACATCGACATCTTGCCCAATTTGTCGCCATGGTCGGTGGGCAGTCCGTCCGCGCCCCGTTTCGCCTTCTCCCAGCCGAAAAAGATACCCCCCTGGCTCTGGATGTAGCCGTGGACCGTGAATTTCGGTTCCTCCGGGACTGGCGGGGCGACTGCATGGACCGCCCCCTGGGTCTCGACCGGGCCGGCATCGTCGTACCAATCGGCGCTGGGGTCGTAGTAATTGCTGTCGTCGGCGGCCGGTTCCGCGGCCGAGTCATCGAATGGCGGCAACTCGTCGGGAGCGCCCTCTAACGTATCATCCCAGGAAGAGGCCGAGTCCTGGGCCCGCGCATCCCGCGAGGCGCCAACCAGTATCAACGCAGCGGCAAACAGCAACAGCGTCACACCGACGCCGAATCCGCCATTGAGTCGCATGCATCCCCCTTTCGGCTAGAGCAGAAACCGGATACCGCGCAATCCGACCGTCATTCGCAATTGGTCGGGGTCGGGTTCGTGGTGAACTTCGTCCGATCGACGTAGAGGTTGCTGATGCAGACGCTGTCGGCCTTGGTCCACAGCATCAAAGAGGCCCACTCGACGGTCCCGTCCAGGTTGTAGCCGGACAGTTTAATGTGGCCTGCCGGGACATTGCCCGCGACATACCGGGCCTCGCCATTGTCGCCGTAGGTGTGAGGGACATCCGCCAGTGGAGCCGGCAAGCCGGTTTCTTCGTCGAAATAGCGGTATTCGCCCGCCGGATCGGTCGAAATCGTACCGCAGGCCACGTATTCTTCGTCGCCGGCGTCGTTCACCCAGTACAGGGCGCCCGCGATGATGGCCTTAGCCGTATCCGGCTCGAAACCGGCAAGGGCGGCCGCCATGCCGAAGCCTGTATTGCTGAGGATCCAGATGATTTCGTGATCGACACCTGCCGCCAGTTCAGCGGGGACGTTCCAGACGTACGTGTCCTTGTTGTCCGCTAGCGTGGATTTGAAGCCATACATCCGGCCCTTATCCAGTTGGAACGAGATCATGCCGTCGTCATCAGCCGTGGCCGTCATCGCCATCGGTTCGCCGGTGTCGTTGTCCATGACCGTGACCAGCGCCCCTTTCTTGGGCTGCTTGGACAGGTTGTCTTGGACCTGTGCCGTGAAAGTGACCTTTTGGGCGACGCCCGTATCCTCACCCGGATCGGTGGCGGTCCCGAGGTCCTGGGCAACGCCCGTGTCCTCACCCGGATCGGTGGCGGTCCCGAGGTCCTGGGCGACGCCCGTATCCTCACCCG
Source organism: uncultured Anaeromyxobacteraceae bacterium (assembly GCA_964531595.1). Taxonomy (GTDB): domain Bacteria; phylum Myxococcota_A; class UBA9042; order DTJE01; family DTJE01; genus DUVQ01. The sequence continues at coordinate 115 of CAZHDQ010000182.1, read as the reverse complement.
GATCCGTGGCGGTCCCGGGGTCCTGCGCCACGTCCAGCTTGATGCCTGAATCAGTGGTGCCGTTGTCGTCGGAATCGCACCCAGAAACGACCAGCCCCATGGCCAAAAGAATGAC
>CAZHDQ010000181.1:0-5920 GCA_964531595.1 uncultured Anaeromyxobacteraceae bacterium | reverse complement strand
GATAAGTCCCGTGACCCTGGAAAGCAGGGTCAGTCCGCTAATCAACAATGTGGATCTGAGTATGCTGCGTCGCACGCCGGCATTCGCGGCCTCTGAACCAGTTGGCGGCCTGGATGGCGGCACGTTTTTGGACGATTCATCGGGCAAGACAGGGTCCCTCGGACGGGTTCGCAACGATTATCCGCCGGACCCCGCAGCAGGGGAAAGTTCGCGCCGGCCTGCTGCCTTCATGCGCGTTCCAGCACCTTGGCATCTTCCCACAGCGCATCAAGCGTCTGGAGCGACTGCCCGTCCAGCGTTTTGCCCTGCGCGACCAATTCAGATTCGATATGTTGGAAACGGCTCCGAAACCGCAACAGCATTCGACGAAGCGATTCCTCGGGATTCAGCCGGAAGTTTCGGGCAAGGTTCGCCACCGAAAACAGCAAATCGCCCATTTCATCCTCGATGCGGGCGAGGTCTTCTGACGCGATGGCCTCCTTGAACTCGGCAACCTCCTCGTCCAACTTGTCGACGGCCCCCTGGGTGTCCGGCCAATCGAAGCCGACGTTGCGGACCTTGTCGCTAATGCGCAAAGCCATCAGGAGGGCTGGTAGGCTCTGGGGCACGCCGTCCAGCAACCCGCGCCCCTCGCGTCGTTTGTAGACCTCCCAGCGCGAAAGCACGTCGGCAGCGGACGTTGCCTTTTCCTCGTCGCCAAAGACGTGCGGGTGGCGGGAAACCAGTTTAGCCACCGCGGCGTCGCACACGTCGGCGATGTTGAACTCACCGGCCTCCTCCATGACACGCGCCTGGAAAACCACCTGGAGCAGCAGGTCGCCCAGTTCTTCGCGCAACGAGGCCGGCTGACCGTCGTCGATCGCCTCCAATACCTCGTATGCCTCTTCGATCACGTACGTCTTCAGCGTCTTCAGCGTCTGAGCGCGGTCCCAGGGGCACCCATCGGGCGCGCGCAGGCGGCGCATGACTTCGACCATTGCCTCGAATGCCGGACCAGTCCGGTCGATAGTTTCGGGATTCTGCATGGTTTCCTCGGTTGCAGATTGGAAGGTCAGGGGGTCAGTGACGGTTTTACGCCGATGCCCCGTCGCAGGTCCTTCCCGGCACGGGTGTCGAGGGAGCCCTTCTGGATACTGCGGGCTGCCGGTCCGACGCTAGGTCGCCCGGTGATCGCTGCCTGCACAGCCTGGACGCTGGGCGCATCTGCGGACCCAGGTTCGGCAAAGACAAGCGTTCCCGCCTTTTCGAGGTCGTGGAAATCCCCGCCGGCTGGGCCGAACGCGTTGGCCCCAACGACCTTGCCATCACGAGAGTCGATCCGGAAAAAGTTCACCCTCAAGGTTGACCCTGGCTTCGGGGGCACCGGCGCAAAGCCCGGAATCGATGAGTGAGGCACCGCGATCTCGACGGTGTAGCCCTGGTCCTTGTCATCATGCCGGTTGATGGTCCCCTGCACCGAAACCGCGTTTAGGAGGCCTGGGACGTCATGTTCCTTGGCCTTCTGCCATTCGGGCGTCCGGCGACTGCTGAACAGCGCGTCGAAAACCACGTTTGCCGGCGACACCTGGATTTCCAGGTAGTCTTTTCCGTCCGCCTTTCCGTCGAGGTACAGTTCGACACAGTCCTGGTTCCACAACTCATCGTCACGCTTGGTGTATGTGCTTCCAACCTGGTCGTCCGCGACCTCGAACGCGAAATACACGTTCTGATCGTCCCAGAGCGACCGCACCGTTACGACCCCTGTGGAGTCTGCGGCCCCAGCGCCGGATGCCGACGGAAGTGGGGCGGAAACGGCCGCCTTGGACCAGGCCTCGTCGTTTAGTTTGCCATCGACGACCACCGGCCCTTGTGCGCGCATCGACACCAGTTTAGGGGCCGCCCGGGCGGTCTTTTCGCGCCCCTGGACCATGAAACGCGCGGCTTGCACACGGTTGTCGCCGTCATTGGCCACCTGGTCCTTGTTGACCAGCGTCATACGGTCACCGCCGCCGCGGGCCTGGTAGATTTCCTCGTTGAAGACCCCCACCCAAAGCAGGGCGTTCCCGGTCTTCGTGTCCTTGTCCAGCACGACCTTCTGAATATCGCGGATGATCTCGCCGGGCACCCACTGATTCATCGGGTACAGTTCACCGACCGGGACGTGGTCAAGTACCATGCGCTTACCACCCGGGAGTTCCAGGTGGACGAAAATCTTCCACGCGCCGGTGACTTCCTTCAGACTTTCCCAGTAGTAGGTGACGATCAGTTCCTGGCCCGCGATCGCAGGTTCGGCCGACAGGTCCACTCCGACTAACCGAACCATATCGCTGAAGTTCGCGTTCAGTAGGTATTTCGGTTTCGGCGCTTCGGACAGCAAGTTTTCCTGGATTCGGATCCGCTGGTCCTTCGTTAGGATGACCTTCGCCGGCTTCCGGCAGGCCCCCCCGACGGCCAGCGCAAAAATGGCGACGACCAGGACTGCTTGACGGTGCAGCATCGTTTTCTCCGGCATTCAAGGACCGCCGGAACATACCCCAGCAACGGCGCGGTTGCAAGGCGCCCTGGGGGACCAAGACAAAGGATTCTGGGGGAGTGGAAGGGGGTGGGCAACTATTCCGGAGCGGCACCATTGGTCGGTTCGATGTAAACGTGGCGAGTTCCACGAAAGCTGCGAACGATCGTGCGTCCCGGCTCACGTGCCACCACATATTCGGGCAGCAACGGCACCTTCCCGCCTCCGCCTGGCGCGTCGATCACGTAGTAGGGCACTGACAAGCCACTGGTCCAACCACGCAAGGCCTCCATGATCTCAAGACCCTTGTCCACCGTGGTGCGCAGGTGCGAATTACCCTCGTTCAGGTCACACTGGAAGATGTAGTATGGCTTAACGCGCATCATCAGGAGCAAGCGGTTCAGACGTAACACCACCTCGGGGTCGTCATTTACGCCCTTGAGCAGCACCATCTGATTGCCGATCGGCAGTCCCGCGTCGGCCAGTCGGCCACAGGCAATAAACGATTCGCGAGTGCATTCCTTCGGGTTGTTGAAATGCGTGTTCACGTAAAGAGGCTGGAAACGCGCCAGCATCCGGGCGAGTTCTGGCGTGATCCGTTGGGGCAGTGTCACGGGCGTCCGAGTACCGATCCGGATGATTTCGACATGCGGGATCGCGCGCAGACGTTCCAGCAGGTGCGCCAACCGATCGTCCGACCAAGTCAGGGGATCGCCACCCGACACGACGATATCGCGAACCGTCGGCGTCCGGGCGATGTACGCGATGCCTTCGTCGATCTGAGCGTCGTTCGCGGCGGTCGCGGCGTTGGCCACCTTGCGTTTCCGGGTGCAGTGCCGGCAGAACATCGCGCAAGTCTGCGTGATGTAGAACAGCACGCGGTCCGGGTACCGATGCGTGATTCCCGGCACCGGCATGTCGCGTTCCTCGGCCAGCGGGTCGGCCATTTCCCATGACATCGGCGTCAACTCGGCCATTCTCGGCGTCGCTTGGATGCGCAAAGGACAGGCTGGATCGTCATGGTCCATCAGCGCCGCGTAATAGGGCGTGATGCCGATGTCGAAGATTTCGCGAGATGCCGCGAGGGCTTTCGCCTCTTCGTCGCTGACATTGATCGCCCGCGACAGGCCCTCCAGATCGACGAGGCGCTGCCGCATGTGCCAACGCCAATCGCCCCATTGTTCGTCGGGGACATCGCCCCAGATTCCCCGAGGGGCGGCAGGAAAGCGCTCAAGGACGTGACTAGGAAAAACGTTAGCTTGTCCATCGGCCATGGGTTGCTCCTTCTAGAACCGTTCGCACGCGGACGGAACGCATGCATATTACCTCAACTCATTATCAAAGGCCACCTGGCGCTGGCTCCCAGACCCCTGTGTGGCATTCACATTGGACCGAGCCTCCCTTGACACCTTGGTCCCTGCGACGTATTGAAAATAGTGGCCTCGGAGGAGCCCATGGCCTCGAAGATCTATCGATTTCCACACGCGTTAGGGCGCCAGGTTGCAATGTTTCGCCTTGAGTCCGCTATCGACGGCTTGGCGAGTCAGTACGGTCTCAACCGTGTCGACACCGCCGATGGTACGCTGACGCTCCAGCGAACCGGTGTGGACGCCAGCATCCAGGTGGGTGATGCCGAGGTCGAGGTTGCAGTCGAATTGAACTGGTTCCTCGAAAAGACCTTTCGCGACCGTATCGAGGACTCACTCCACAAGGATTTCCCGCCCCTGCTGCGCGGTTAGGGAGGCGCTATGCAGCGGCCGTCCGCAAACCGATGGTCCCTGGTCGGATGGGGCGGCACCGCGCTTTGGACCGCCTTGACCCTGTTCCTGATAGCGGTGACAGCGGCATCGTTCCTGGTGGCCCGCAACGCACGACGCGACCACGTGCTGTCGATAGGTCTCCAGACATCCATCGGCCTCCAACGCGTGCTCCGCAACGCTGGACCTCCTGCGGGGGCCGATCGGCTTCAAGCAATTCTGCAACGATTCGAGGCACCTGACGTGTTCTACGTCGAGGTCGTTACCGGGAGCGGCCACGTCATCGCCGGTACCTCCAATCGCCCGCTGGCTGCTCCTTCGGCCGCCGCTGTGCTTGCAACCCTACAACACGGCGAAGCGGTCGTGGTCGACTCAACCGACGCCCTCGACCGAACCGTCTTCGACGTCTACGTGCCGCTGCGCCAGCCACGACCAGGGATGCGTCGAGGATTTGGCCGCCCCCCACCGAACGCCGAACCTCCCCCCGGGGATCCCAGTTGGGGCTTTCGGCCCGGACAAACCGCAGTACGCGTAGGCATCGACGCCGCGCCGGCCCAGTGGTTGACCCGCTGGGCATGGGCCCAGGCTGCCGCGTCGCTACTGGCGATACTCGCTTTGGGTCTGGTCATTTTACGCTCTCGACGCACCGCCCGAGCCCTGCTGCTCCTGGAGGACCAGCGACGACGACGCGAGGTTATGGCCCGCCTGGGCGAGGTTTCGGCGGTCCTTGCCCACGAAATTCGCAACCCACTGGCGGCACTCAAGGGACACGTCCAATTGGCTGCGGAACAGGTGGATCGAGGCCCGTCACCATCCGACTTGGCAGTCCGCCTGGACATAGCTATCGACGAGGCAGAACGTGTCGAAGACCTCGTCCGAGGCTTGCTGGACTACGCTCGCGACCGCGTTCTGTCCCTTACACCCGTTTATATTGCGCAGGTCTTGCGGGATGCTGTCGCGGCAGTCGACAGCGCCCTGGGACCATACCCCGGCCTCGACGTGGATTGCCCAGACGATCTCGTCGCAGAACTGGATCTGGACCAGGCGGCGCGAGCAGTCGCGAACCTTGTCCAGAACGCACGCGAAGCCGGCGGCCCAGAGGGCAAGATCCGCCTGTCGGCAACGGAATCCGGCGCCGACATAATCGTACTGGTCGAGGATTCCGGTCCCGGGGTGCCCGAACCGCTCCACGAACGCTTGTTCGACCCATTCGTTACAGGCAAGGTCCGAGGCATCGGCCTGGGGCTAGCCATCGTGACGCAGGTAGTCGAGGCCCATGGGGGCAACGTCGCAGCGGACCGCTCACCATCCCTCGGAGGCGCGCGGTTCGCGATCCGTTTCCCCCTGCGGGCTCAAGCCCGCTGACGCTTTCGGGCGCGGGAGTTCATGTGTCGACGAAACCGACCCTACTGATTATCGAGGACGAACCTCGGCTGCGCAGTTTCCTGGGCGATGTCCTCAGAGGCGAGGGCTACGAAGTCTTCGAGGCTTCCGACGGCACGCGAGGCCTGGAACTGGCCGCGACATCCGACCTGGTTCTAACAGACCTGAAGTTGCCGGGAACCCCCTCCGGACTCGACCTGGTCAAGGCGCTACGCGGTCTTTTGGACCCGCCCGATGTGATCGTGATGACCGCCTATGGCTCCGTCGCCACCGCAGTTGAGGCCATGAA
>CAZHDQ010000180.1:0-5936 GCA_964531595.1 uncultured Anaeromyxobacteraceae bacterium | reverse complement strand
TCGCCGGTGTAGTCAAAGCACACCCCAGCGGCCGCGGTCTTGTTAGCCGGGGTCAGCATGGTGGAAATGACGCCAGCAGGGCCCCATTCGGTGGGCTGGTCGGTTTCCCAGTCGCACGCCTCAAAGCACAGGCCCTGGATGGTGTCGCAGACGTCGCCTTCATCGCAATCGCCGCAGGGTTCGCCGCATACGGGGTCGACGCCGCATACCCGGTCACCGCAATTCGGTACACAGGGGACGTCTTCTTCACCGCCCGGGTCATCCACGGTACCCGGATCTTCCGGTGTGCCGGGGTCTACCGGGACGCCCGGATCTACCCTGCCTTCGTCTGGTACTACGCCCGGATCGGTCGGCGTGCCGGGATCCGTCGGCGTCGTATCCTGGATGACGTCCTGAGTCGGGGTCCCTTCATCGTCGCCGCCGCAGGCGCCAAAGCCGGTCAGCGCGACCGTCAACAGCCCTACAGCCATGAGCTTTGCAAAAACCTTCATCTTCAACCCTCCAAAAGAATTAGCCGTGGTTCGAGGACGACTGCCTATGAACCGCGGCTATTGTAGTGACTTCGCAGTCTCAGGGCAAAACTATTTTCTCATTAGGGTCCGGAATACGTCGGGATTCTGGTCCCGACGGGCGGCAAATACCGCGTCGTCGGCCTGTGGGAATACGCGGTTCTGCGTCCGCTCGGTGCGGCGGACAAGTTTTACGTTATCATGAGAACTGGTTGCGTCAATATGGGGTTTAAGGGTTGTTCAACCGGATCTTCGCCATCGGGTGGTCGGTCGGTCGCCCACTGTTTTCAAGGGCTGGCGCTCTAGCGAGCCTGCTGCTGTTTCTGGTGGCAGGGTGCGCCCAGGGCGACGGTACGTTAACCGACGGCTTCGACGGGTTCGCGGATGCCGCGGTAAGTGGCGATCTGGTCTGGGACACTTTGGCTAAAGACTTGGTGGCGGACCCGGGTCTGCCGGCAACCGACGTGGCGGACGGGCAAGACGCTGCGGACGTCCCCAGCCCGGGCGACAATGGGGCCGACGTGTCCACGCCGTTGACGCTGGCGGGGATCGCGCCGGATCGCGGCTCTAGCAACTCGATGTCCACGGTCACATTGACGGGCACTGGCTTCGTCGACGGCATGGAAGTCCGATTCGGGGGGCGTCGGTCCCCGTATGTGTTCGTGCTGGGACCCGGCGTGGCTAACGTCACCGCCCCGGCTGGTACCCCAGGCACGGTCGACGTGTCGGCCCTGCGCCAGGACGGGGCTAAGGCGGTTCTTCCCAACGCGTTTATATACGAGGCGGGCCTGGCGATTGCGGCGGTTCAGCCCCCGAGCGGCGGCCCCGGCGGGGGTACACCCATCGTGATTCACGGTGCCGGTTTCCTGGCCGGCCCCGTCTTCCTGCTGGGTGGTCGCGAGGTCGTGGCGGTCCGCGTTGTCGATGACGCCACGGCGCTGGGCATCACGCCGCCCCACGCACCTGGGTCGGTCACGGTCTTCGCGCTGGCCGGCGACGACCAGGTCAGCCTGGGCGACGGCTTTTTGTACCTGGAGGAAACCGTCAAACCCCAGATCCCGGGGATGTCGGTCCTGTCGGTTGTTCCGGCGCAAGGCCCCGCCGCCGGTGGCACGCAGGTGCGGATCCTGGGTACCGGATTCGCGCCTGGGGCGTCCGTGCGGTTCGGCGGGCTCCCGGCGACGGACGTTACGGTCGTCTCGGCTGAAGAGTTGCGTGCTTTGACGCCGCAGGGGAGCCCCGGTCCGGTCGATGTCGTCGTGCGCGTTTCGGTCGGTGAGACCGTCTTGCACCACGGCTTCGAGTATCGGCCTCCAGCGATGACGCTGCTGGCGCTGGAGCCCGATTCGGGGGCCTGGTGCGGCGGGACGCGGGTCCGGATCCACGGCCAGGGTATGGCTGGGGTCCGCCGAGTCTTTTTCGGTGGCGTCGAGGCGACAGATGTTGTCGTCGAGTCGTCGGTGTCGGTGGTTGCCAGAGCCCCTCGATCGGAGGAGGCCGGCCCGGTTATGATGATGGTATTGGGCGACGAAGGCGCCTTCCGTGAACGGGCGTTCCTTTATTTCGACCCGGTGCAGCGTGGTGGCGGCACCTGGGGGCGGTCCATCGGGGGCGATATCAACGTGACGGTCCTGTCCAATCAAACCGGCCGTGGCCTGCCGGGCGCGTACGTGATGCTGGGGGCCGACCCCCACACGCCCCACCAGGGAATGACCGACGACCGGGGCCAGTTGACGTTCGCGTCCGAGGAGATGCGGGGTCCCGTGGCGGTGCACGCGACCACCGATGGCTACACGGCCGCCTCGCTGGCGGGGTTCGACGCCCGCAACGCCACGTTGTATGTGGGGCAGGTGCCGTCGCCCGAGGGGACGCCCGGTACGCCAGGTACGGGCACGTCGCCGACCTGCACGGTCAGCGGCCGCATCCTGGACTATGGAAAATACCTGTTGAAGCCCCCATGGGCCCAGGGTGTCCCCTTCGGGCAGTGCTGGACAACCGCACCGTCGATGTTCGGGTCGGTCCCGGACCCTGGGCCTGGCCAGTACGTGGATTCCAATGGGCGGTTCAAGCTCCAGGTGCGTCTGGGGCGGTCCGGTATCGTTTGCGCGCTTATGGTGGCGCCCACCGGCGGCGGGACCCCTTACCCGGTCCGCATGGGCATGGCTCCGCGCGTTTCATGCACCGATAGGCCAGTCGACGGCGTCGAGGTAGCTTTGTCGATCGATACTGATGCTGACCTGTGGTTCGCGTCCAGGGGCGTTCCCGAGCACGAACTGGGGGTCAACGGGCCCTCGTTGCTTGGCGGTTGGGAACTGCTCGAAGACGGCTTCCTGCCGGTCCTGAAGCGCGTGGAGCGACCGCGGCCGGACCGCCTGAAGGTCCCCTGGCAACCGGTCGATTACGAGGGGGTGTTCGCGGGGGCGGGCCACTCGATCTACCAGACCGTGTCGGCCCGGACGCCCATCGGGATTCCCTACGCGGTGACACTGTCAGCCGGCGTGCAGCCCCCGTCGACTTGGCCGGTGGTGCTGGTTGAACCGTCCGGTCCGGTTCCCCTGGCGACTTTGGTGCCTCGCGCGTTCACCGCGATGGCGACCGCCGCGGACGGCGTGCTGGCGGCCGACGAGGGCGGGGCGACATACTGGTTTGATGGCGTCGACTTCCACGCCGGTGCGATGCGCACAGGCGTGCCGATCCGTGGCTTGTGGGGTACTGCGGTGGACGACTTCTGGGCCGTCGGCGACAAGGGCCGCGCTTGGCGCGTGACCGGTCGGGATGTGGTCGAGGTCTCGACCTCGGTGGCGGTGGATCTGTTCGGGATTTCGGGCGTCGTTTCGGGGGACGTCGAGTCGGTTTCGATCGCTGCGGGCCCTTATCTGATCCGCTTCGAGCAGGGAGGCCCATTTTTCGAAAAGCTGCCGGCAGGCACCCGCGTCCGCGCGGTCCGGCGGTTCGACGACGGCCGGATCGTCGCCGTCGGTGGGGGCGGCGCCATCGCGATCGGCCGTGCGGGGGAGGCATTCGAGGTAATGCGGCCGACCACGCAGGACCTCGTGGCGGTAGACGGCATCTCTGGCGACGACTTCTGGGCGCTCGGTAGCGCCGGTGCTCTGGTGCATTGGCAGGGCGACGACGTTACGATCGGGTCGCTGCCTGGGGGCCGCGAGTACGCGGGGTTGGTCCTTCGTGGGCCGTGCGACGTGCTGGCCTTTGGCTCCGAGGGGACCCTGTTCAGCTTCGACTGCAACGCGGTCACGGACCTATCGCGTCCGGACCTGCGACTGGACCTTCTGGTCGGGGCGCTGGGGGGAGGCCGACCGGTGCTGGGCGGTCGCCACTACGTCGAACTGCCGGATTTTGTGGGCTTCCCTCGGATTATCGCCCCAGTGGAAGGTGCCGTGTGGGATGGCCGCGCGGTTGGGTGGACGCTTCCCGGGGAACAACCAGTTTCATACCAGCAGGCCCTGCTGTCCGGGCCCACGGGCTATGCGTTCTGGATCGTGACGGCGGGCGGCGACGTAAGAGAAGTCGGTCTCCCCGACTTCTCGCGGACCATCGGCTATGACCCGATCCCCGAAGGCGCGAAGCGGATGAACTTGACTGTATCGCGATCCGGGGGCTTCGACATTGACGGCTTCACGTCCTCCGACTTGGGCTATTACCGGCAGGAAGCGTTCTCGGTGGCGCTGGGATCGTTCCAGTAGAAGGGGCCGTCTTTCCTGTGCTCGGTTGAGGGCGGTTTCTGCTGATTCCGGTTGAAAAAGAATTGCTTGACGCAAGTTTTCGACAGTTCTACGATTCGATTGATCTTGTAGGGTGTCTAGCCGTGATTTCCGTTGCCTCCTCTCCCACTCCCGTTGCGAGCAACCTGTCGTGAGAATCGTCAAGGTTCAGATTCGTGCGGACCGCCCTGGGTGCAGGTGGCATGGGGTATCGCTATGGGCGGCGGCCCCTCGGCCCGCGTGCGCGGGCAGCCTCCGGGGGGGCGGCTTCCCCGGGTTCTTGGTTTCTGAAGGAGTTGGTTTCCATGGGTAACAAGTTGTTCATCGGTGGACTGGCGTGGGCGACGACCGAGGCGAGCCTCCGGGCGGCATGCGAGGAGTTCGGCGAGATCGCGGAGGCCCAAATCATCATGGATCGGGCCACTGGCCGGTCCAAGGGCTTCGCTTTTGTGACGTTCACCACGGAAGACGCGGCCGAGCGCGCCAAGGTGGCCCTGGACGGCACGATGCTCGACGGCCGGACCCTCAAGGTTGACTACCCGCGTGAACGCGAGGATCGGGGCCCCCGGGGTGGGTTCGGCGGCGGTGGCTACGGTGATCGCGGCGGCGACGGTGACCGTGGCGGCGACCGCGGTGGTGACCGTGGCGGCGACCGCGGCGGGTGGGGCCGGGATCGCCGGTACTGATTCCCAAATAGTGCCTGCGAGTGAATCGGCTTGCTTCCTTGTGCTGACCTCTGCCTCGCTCGGCTCCGTCCGCAGCAGGTGGATTCTGTCGGAATCCGGCCTGTCGTCCCTCTTTTTGCCCGTGATATAATGCTGCGGCCGGAGCCGCCTCGGCGTAGATTCGGGTCGCCGGCACCTTCAACGGAGGATTGGGCCGATGTCGAACCTCAATCGGGTACTACCGTTCCTGTGCATCCTGGTGGCCGTTCCGTCGCTTGTCCAGGCACAGGGGCGTTCCCCGACGGTGGCCCAGTCGCTGGAAGCACTGGTTGTTGCTCAGGGGGAGGCGTTCGAGGCGGCCCGAACACACCTGGCCTCAACGGAACACTTGCTGAAGAAACACTCCCAAGACTTGGCGAAAATCATCCAGCGGCACCCCAGCGACCCGGACGTCCTAGGGCGCGTGTTCGATCTGGTCGTCGCGCGTGGCGAAGACGGGTGCGCGTTCGTGGCCGACCAGATGGGCGAGTCCGCGGTTGCCTGGACCGATTTAGTCCTGGGACGAATCGATCAGGTGACCCGGTGCCCGGCGCTGGACAAGGCGCTGGCCCAGACGCTTGCATGGTCACCAGACCCGGCGTCGAACCCTGCAGTCGAAGCGCGCGTGCTCCGGGTTCTGAATTTGGCGCAGGTGCGTGGGATCGCCGAGGCGGCGGGGCCTGCCTGTCGATTCGTCATGGATGGTTCAGCAGGACTGAGGGACCGGGCCCTTGAAATGGTCGCGGGCTCCATGACCGACGTCGGCCGATCCTGTCTGATCCAGGCCTACCAAGCCGAAACTGAACGTGGAGCCACGTCGCTGCGGGCTCGGTTGGTGGACGCGATCGCTGGGATGGGTGGGATGGACGCCATTCCAACCCTAATCGCTGCGCTCGAGCGTCCCGCGGACCGCGAGGCCGCTTGCAATTATTTGATGACAGCCGGGGATCGCGCTCTTTCCTTGATGATTTTCGCCGCGCGGACCGCCGAGACGCCTTCCG
>CAZHDQ010000179.1:0-5954 GCA_964531595.1 uncultured Anaeromyxobacteraceae bacterium | reverse complement strand
GAACGCCTTTTCGGTGCCGACCTGGACGCCGTCAACTGCGCTGATCACCAGCAGACCAATGTCGGTGGCGACGGTGGACATCACGGCTTCGGCCGCGAAGTTGGAGTCACCAGGGTTGTCGATGACGTTTAGTAGCGTCTTCGACCACTCGGCATAGCCGATCGCCATGGACATCGAGGACTTGCGACGAACTTCCTCGGGGTCAAAGTCGAAATTGGAATTGCCGTCGACCACGCTGCAGAGCCGGGTGGTGGCCTTTCCCAGGAAGACCAAAGCCTCGGCGACCGTCGTCTTTCCGGAACCCTGGTGTCCAAAGAGTCCCACGTTCCGAATCTGGCCTGGTTCGTACGTCTTCATCTGACCTTCCCGTTGTTGGATCCCCAGTCTTAATGCCGCGGGCGCGCGCCCGGAGCGTCATAAACAGTCGCGTTTCATTACTAGATTCGACTGCGAGTGTCAATCAAGTATGAACCTCCGGCGTTCACTGCCGTGACAGCAGGCCCATTTGTGTTTCCCGTCGCAAGGCTTGACGCGAATGTGCAGCGGTGGCAGTAATCAGCCGACTTGAGCCAGACGGCGACGGATGGAACGGTACGCGGCAGACTTGGTGACGATCGAAGAAGCGGCCACAAGGATCCGTCCGTACATCCACCGGACGCCTATCCTGACGTGCGAAACGCTTGACGCATTGGCCGGGCGGCGGCTGTATTTCAAGTGCGAAAACTTCCAAAAGGTCGGCGCGTTCAAGTTCCGGGGTGCCTGCAATGCGGTGTGGTCGCTGTCGGCCGACCTTGCGTCCCGAGGCGTGGCAACACACAGCAGCGGCAACCACGCCCAGGCCTTGGCGCTGGCGGCGCGCATCCGTGGGATTCCGGCCCACATCGTGATGCCGCGAGGATCGCCCCAGGTAAAACGAAACGCGGTACTGGGGTACGGCGCGCATGTAACCGATTGTGATCCAACCCTGGCCGCGCGCGAAACAACCGCAGCGCGGGTTGTCCAGATGACTGGGGCGGTGCTTATACCGCCGTACGACCACCCCGATATCATTGCAGGGCAGGGTACCGTGGCACTAGAGGCATTCGCGGATGTACCGCAGGCAGGTTTGATCGTCGCCCCGATCGGCGGCGGCGGTCTGCTTTCGGGGGTCGCGCTGGCCACCCGCGAACTGGCACCTGACGCCCGGATTGTCGGTGCCGAACCGGCGGGCGCGGACGATGCGTTTCGATCCAAGGCGGCAGGCCGCTTGATCACCCAGGATGACCCGAACACGGTCGCAGACGGCTTGCGGACCAGCCTGGGCACGCTGACCTGGCCCGTGGTGCGCGATGTCGTGGATGTGATTGACACGGTTTCAGACCAGGAAATTATTGCTGCGATGCGTCTGCTCTGGGAGCGCATGAAGGTGGTCGTCGAGCCCAGCGCAGCTACCGCCCTCGCCGTGGTTCTATCGGCCGGGTTCCGGGCGCGGGAAACAGCAACCGATGTGATTGTCGTAATCAGCGGCGGGAATGTGGACCTGGACAGCCTGCCTTTCGGGAGGATCCCTTGAACGATACTTGTGAAGTAAGTTATCAACTGGGTGCTAAATTGGACGTTTCAGGCGTTCTTGAATTGTATCGATCGGCCGGTTGGTGGGAGGAAGGCGACGACGAAACCGCGATACCGGACCTGCTGGCAGGTGCCTGGGCCGTCGGCGCCGCGCTATGCAACGGTCGCTTGGTCGGCATGGCGCGCGTGCTTTCCGACGGACGCTCCGACGCGTACATCCAGGATGTGGTCGTGCTACCCGCCTTCCGGCAACGCGGGATCGGCGCTGGTTTAGTGGCGTTTTTAAGGGACCATTGCGTCCATGCCGGCCTAGGTTGGATCGGCCTGGTCGCCCAGCCAGGGACTGAATCATTTTACGAACGCCTGGGTTTTGCCCCGCTGCCCGGCCACATCGCGATGCGGCTGGTTCAGGAGCCACATCAATGAAAACACCAACAGTTCCGGCGATGCCGCGCCTGCCACAGGACACGCCATTTCACAAAGCGAACATCGCGTCCCGAGCTTTGCTGGAACACGTGTTTCACCGGTCGGGATATCGCCTTTGCGAATACTCGTTTGCGGTCCAAGCCTGCTGGCATGAATACAATCAATCCGAATGGGCTGTTTCCGACGGCTGGACCTTCCTGCGATACCAGGAAGAAGGCGTGGAACGCTTCATCTGCCCCGTGGGCGTTGGTGACCCGTCTTCTGCCATTGAGGCATGCTTCGCGCATCTGGTGGCCAGGGGGCACCCGCCGGTGGTTCGGTTCGTGCCGGAAATCATCGCGTCCCGCCTGGACCCTAACCGATTCGTGATCGAACACGACCCAGATAATGACGACTACGTGTACGCAATGGCCGAGATGGTCGAATTGAAGGGGCGCAAGTTTGCGAAAAAACGTAACCATATAGCTCAGTTCATACGGGTTGGCCCCTGGTCGTTCGACCCCGTGACGCCCGAGGATCGGCCCGCTATCGATGCATTCCTGGAAGAATGGTGCCTGCAGCGGGAATGCGAGGAGGATCCACTGCTGGAATTCGAGATGCAGGCGCTAGCAACCTGTCTGGACAACCTGACGAAACTGACGGTTTCGGCATACGTGCTTCGAGGCGTCGACGGAACCATCCTCGGCCTGAGTGTGGGCGGCCCGCTGATTGCCGACACGTGGACCATCCATTTCGAAAAGGCGTTGTCCTCCCGCGCCGGCACCTACCAAGTGCTGGCACGCGAATTTGCAAGACAAGTTCCGGCCGATGTCAAATGGCTGGATAGGGAACAGGACATGGGCGTCGAAAATCTGCGGCGTGCCAAGGAATCGCTTCACCCGAGCCACCTGGAAACCGCCTGGACAGTCCGGCCGAAGTAATCCTGGGATTCGGCACGAACCCCGCTTCAATAATCCTCGGGTCAGGCATCATCGTGCGCTGGGGGCCGATCGGTCAGCACCAGTATGACCGACGCACAAATTAGCAGGTACCCCGCACCTGTAGCGGCTCGCAGTGGTTCATCCCAGACCAGATAGGCCACCACCCCAGCCAGCAGCGGTTCCGACAGCGTCAGCGTCGCAATACGCCCTGCGTCGATGTAGCGCAGCGCGAAATTCATAGAAGTGTGGCCAATCAGCGTGGGCACCAGCGCCATCAATCCGAACGCTGCCCACGTGCGCCCCGTATAGCCGGTGAATGGGATGCCCGCGACACCCATCACGGCCAGACTGAACAAAGCGGCCGTTCCGTACAGCGCCGTCACGTACACGCTGCTGTCCAGCCGTCGCAACAACCCTTTGCCCAGCAGGAAGTAGATGGTGAACAGCAGGCCGCAAAGCACCGCCAGCCCGTCACCCAGCAGGTGCTCGCTGCCCAGGCGAAGGTCGGATAGCGCGGGAATCGCCACGCCAACCAGACCGATCGCGATTGCGACGATCAGCTTTGGTGTGATCCGCTCGCGGTAGATCAAATGTCCTGCTGTCGCGGTGAAAACCGGATTGATCGCGAAAAATACGGCCGCGTTCGCCACTGTCGTGTGCTGTACGGCGGCGATCCACGCGAAAAAGTGCATCGCCAGAGTGACCCCAGCCAGCACCAGCAGCACGCGCTCCCGGAGGGTCAGCAACGCCAGCGTCCGCAACTTAGGACCAGTCAGCAGGGCCAAAACGAACGTCGCCATCGTCAAGCGCCACGCGGTGATGGCGATTGGCGAGGCATCGGCCAGCCGGATGATGTTTCCCGATTGCGATGCCGCGAGCAGCCCAAGAGTCAGGAACACTGCCACTGAAGTGGGCACTTTCATCCGGTCGTCCTTGTCGCGTAAACGGCGGCCGTGGGGGATTCTAATGTTCCGACGCAAAAGTCCGCAACGTCTTTAGACGCGGGATCGGCGTCGAGGGCCGCCTAAACCGGAAGCGGATCTCTGTGGCGGGACATCAGTCTGGATTAACAGTGATGGAACGGGTCACTGTGACCGGTCCCAGGTGGAAAGGTACGGTAAGGGTGCGCACGGCGGGCGTTGAAACCATCGGCGCGGTTGCCTGGGGCCATCGTGCTGACGCATGCAACCCGATGTCACGTCCGCGGGCCTCGGCGACCAGCCTGACAGGCCGTCCCGCGGTACCAACGATGTCCAGGTTAAACGTCAGCCCGCCCGATTCCAGCAGGTCCCGCATCGCGACATGTTCCGGCATTTGCCCAGCAACGACTCGGGCGCCATCAGGTAGTTCCAGTCGCAGCGCGATCGGTTCATCAACCACGCCGAATGCGCTGAGTCGCGCATGGACCGTGGTCCGCCCGGCGGTATCGACACTGCCATCCAGCGACACATCGATCGGTGATTGGGGCGCACTATTCGAATATAACTTGCAGTCCGGCTTGCCGTCATACGGGAACGCCGCGCCATCCCGGGCATCGTCGCCAACACCGGACTTCCACGCCTTGTCCGAGGGGTACAGGCACGCAGCGGCATCCAGGAAGTCCACCAAGTCCGAACCGGTCGCGCCTCGGTCCGACGTAATGAACCGTTGCGACCCTAACGCGAGCAGCAGTTCGCTCGTTGATAGTGTGCCTGAACCGTCCTCCAGGCTGTCGCTGCCGTCCCACAGATGCCACAGAGCCGACGACACGAAGAATTCGTCCAGGGCCTGCGCGATCCCCTTTGACGCTTTCGGCATCCCGATGGACGCGCCGTCGTAGCGTATGCGCTTCTGCAAGTCGATCCAGAAAGCGCTGCCGCCCTGAACGTCCCAGTAGACCGACATCGGCTCGCCGAACCATCGAGTCGCCGTCATCGCACCGAAAAAAGACGCCCACCCCTCGGACCATGCGAAGGCCGGGTGAAGCAGTTGACCGATGGAGTGCGGGCCGCCCGGGGAATTGTCCCGGGAATGCTGGAAGGCGACGTAGTGCCCCATCTCGTGGAACACCGCTGGCCAACCCCAGGCCGAGGATCCGCCCGGCTTGCCGTCGATGAAGATAGCTCGGTTAAGCACGCTTTCGGACCCCTCGATCCGGTGGTTCAGCATGTCGTCCGCGTAGCAGGTGCCACAGACCAGCGTCAGTCCCGGCGCCCAGATCAACGCCAACCGTGCCACCTTCGACGTATCGTCTTTCGCCAGATCGGCCAGGATCGTTTCCATGGCGGTTTGACTCAACAGGTACAGGTACAGGGCGCCCGAACCGTCCGCTTCTCTGATCGTCACATCCATGGCGCTGCCTGGTGTCACCGGGATATCCCAGGTCCACAGCCAGGTATCATATTCGAGATAGTGGTCCGCCCCAGGCCGGTACTCTGGCCGAAGGACCGCCATCAGGATCTCGCCGGTAGGCGCCCACATGGTCGAAATGACCAACCGTTCGTCGCCATCCAGTTCCCGGCTGACGGGGATTTCGAAACCACCATCCCTGGACGTCAGTTGCCTGGCACCGATGACCGCACCGTCACCGTCCACGACAGTGGCGTTCGCGCCGAATGCCGGCAGGGATAGGGGCGGGTCCAGGTACACGTCGCCGTCTTCGACGCCACCCAGGCGGACTTCCAGGTTCAGGTATCCGAACACCGTTCCGGCGCCGCCGGCCAAGCATTCTCCGGTGAAGACGCTGCACGATTGGGCGCCTTGGCAGGTGCCGCAGATCCCGCCGCAGCCGTCCTCGCCGCATTCCCGGCCTTCGCAGGTAGGTGTACACCAACGGGGCGGGGTAGGGCGCCCCATACCGCGGTCGCAACCCGCTGCGGCGGCGATTATTGCCAGCGGCAACAGGAATCGAAGCATGGCTCCGGATCGGATCACGCGCCCTCCGTGCGGGTTCGCAGCGTCAATAATTCTGGCGAGCCGCGCGCCTCCCGTCAACGCTGCCCCTGGTTCGGATGGTTGGTTGGTGGGCGAACGGATGTAAATGCCAGACTACATCCCCCTCCCAGATTGCGCGGAACC
>CAZHDQ010000178.1:0-5984 GCA_964531595.1 uncultured Anaeromyxobacteraceae bacterium | reverse complement strand
CTTACACCGGCCCGTCCCACATCGACGACCTGACGAACCACAGGCACCATCGCCTTCATCTTTTCACCGGCAGCGCCCTTCTCATAGGTTCGCAGTACATCTTCATATGCTGTAAGCGTTGCGGCCAACAGTGGTTCATCCGACGGCTTTTCACCAGGCCTCGGAGCAGCCGCTGCCGACAACGCCCTGGAATACGCATCGGAAAACTTCATGAACAACTGGCGCTGGGTCAACTGTCCCAAATACTCGGTTAAATCGGTCAATTGCAACGCCAGTGACTCCATTTCGCCCAGCGCCGCGCGCATAGCCTCGACATCTGTGCCGGTCAGCCCACGCGCCTCGACGTCCTTGAGCATGTCACGAAACGGGTTTAGCATCGGATCCGTGAACATGGTGTCTACAGGCATGATTTATTCCACCCCCACGTAACGCCGATGTCCCGCAAGCCGCCGCTCGAAAACGCCATCTTCGACAGGCACCTTCCGTCGGTGTCGAGGCTCCCTCAGCAGGTCGTGGTCCGTCTGATAGTCCGGGTCGAACTTGCGGACTTGTGGCAAAGTATGTGTGCGCCAACTCTCCCGGCCGCGGGCGATATCAGCGGCCGCGCTTTGGGAACGTTCGGCCTTCCACCGTTCCGGAACTACTGCGTACCTGTAGCATTCGATGTCCTCAAGGACCTTCCAGTCCCCCCAAAACTCCTCGATCAGATGCTCGTCACGAAAAATGCGGGTCATCCAGCGCATCTCCACTTCGGAAACCATGGTCTGCAGGTCCATCACGTTGGTGTATCCCCGCGAATCCAGGTTTTCCAGGATCTCCAACGCCGAACCGGCGCGGATCGGTTGGTCCATTTCCCCATAGAACCGCGCTCGGGCGGTCTGATCATCGCGAACCCTCGCCACGGCGCACTTCACGTTCAAGTTTCGCGATCGCAAGACATCATCGAAGGCCTCCAGCGACGGCGCCGTCGTGATGGCGTCAAGCAGTTCCCGTTCAGCCGCAGCCGTGTGCGGATACCATGGGTTTTTCGCGACCTTCTGGTATCTGGCCTGGTAATAAGCTGCGTACTCCTGATGCCTGATATCCATTGAAAACTCCTATTCCTGGCAGCGGAAACTTGCTCATCGTCGCCGCATACTGCCATAAAACTGTCGAAAATTGTAAGGGTCTGACGGTAGAAGCGTCGTGCCACACCTGCCAGGAACCTCTGTCAGCTTGTGGCTTTCATTTTCCGGGCCGCGGGCAGAACTGAGTCGCGCTGGGGACACAAGTGGGAGGCGATGGGGGGCTGGGGGCCGTAAGTTCCAGGACGCTGTCGCAGTATTCATTGCCGTCGTCGCTCCTTCCACCGTTTGGGCAGTAAGTGTCGCGGTTGGTGGTGTCAGGCGGCAGGCTGGTTGCCCCGTAACTTATCGAGACCGTCTGGAGTGTGTTGTCGTCACCAAGCCTCGTTACGGTCATCAGTCCTGGCTCGAACGCGAATGCCGAGTTCTGCAAATGTGCCCCGTAAAGTTTGGCGCCATCGAACGTGGCACCCTGCAGGCTTGCGTTGACCAGGTTCGCCGAAGACAGGTCGGCGCCCAGGAAGTTGGCCGATATAAGATTCGCGCCGGTCAGGGTCGCGGTCTTCATCGCGGCCTGCGAAAAATCCATATTGGAAAGGGTAGCATTAGCCAAGTGGATCCCAACCATGGTGGCCTGTAAGACGGTGGCCCGGCTGCCGTAGATCTGTGCGTAATCGGCGACGACGCCATTCATGTGGGCATGGTCGAGTTTTGCATTAGGCATGTACGCGTAACTCAAGTTCGCTGGGCCAAGGCGGCTGTCCCCTTCAAAGATCGCATTCGACAGCGTCGCGTCCCTCAGATTGGAATAAGCGAGGTTCGCATCCCTGAACACCGCGCCGGTTGCGTTGCTGTTCGACAGGTCAACGCCAATCATGCGTGCGCTGGTTAAATTGGCGCCGACGAGTTGCGCCCCCGAGAGGTTTTCTCCATCTCTCAAGCGGAGCCCGATCAGGTTGCACTGGTTGCAGTTCTTGGTCCTGATAAGGGTGGTCCTACTGTTGTATTGTGCCAAGTTTTCTACGAATATCGACTCGATTAACCCGTTGTCGGCCCCGAATGTGTAAACGTCGCCCTGGTAAGGGAAACTCTGGCCCAGGTAGTCGGGGTCGAGGTAGGTTGTCATTACTGTGTTCGGCCCGATCTTGGCGGACGTGATTGTTTCGGACGCGTTGATTCTGCACAGGTCGTTGCAAGGGCCGCCAAGGATGAAGGTGATTTGTGCCTTCGCCGAGTCGGTATTGTTGCCCGACCTATTCCAACCAGGGTTCGAAAACAGCCAGACCTCGCCCTCGGCCGGGTTTGACCATGGGATTTCGTCGCTGCGGCCGACCCACTTGACCACGCATGAATCGTCCGGTTTGGACGGTTCGTTCTCCCACACCTTCAGTGAGTAATATGGCGACGTCCAGAAGTCCTGTACGAAGCGGGCGTTTGTGGTGCAGACCGGTTTCGATCCGGTGTTGCCGGCCACGACGGAGTATCCGGTGAAATAGGCGGCACGGTGGACGATCGCTTGCGTATTCGGGCCGGTGTAGATTGCCTTGATGTCGATCTTCGGCCAACCCTGGCCCGCGTAAAGGTTCGCGCAGTCGTTGTCATACACCCAGACAGGGGTGGCGGCGACCGGCGTACACGTGTTCGTGATGCCGACCTGGCCTTTCTTGAGTTGGCCGATCGTGCCGTGCGTCAGTGTGGCCACAGGCTGGCACGGGATGCCCGTCGAACGGGTCTGGAGGCAAATGCTTTTGCGCAAGACCCCCTGGCCGTGTTTTTTCGGTTCAAGTGGGGCCGGTTGGATGAAGATTAACTCGCCATCGGGGTCGTCAGGGTCGTCGCCACCGTGAATGAAGTGCTGGGTGTATAGCCCCGGCTCAAGGGGCACTGTTTTACAGCCTTCACCTTCGGTCAGAGTCAGGAAATTCTTTCCGTTTTCGTCTTCCAGAGTCATCGTATGGGGTGCGCCGGTCGGGGCCTCGCTCCAGCAAAATATGTGATCGTGCGGCTCGAAATAGCGGAAACCAAGGCTGTCCTGGCCGGCGAGCGACCCGGTATCGCCCAGGAGAGTAGGAGAATCGGGGTGTTCAAGCCAGACCAGGACAGTGTCTTCCTGGTTCAACGCAACGCCTTCTTCAAGCTCACCCAGGTTGTGTTCATGGTACGCAATACCGGGTGACCTCCGCTGAATGAGAACGTGCTCTTCGATCTCTAATGCAGCGTCTGTTTCTGTCGCGTCCTCCGAATCGGGGCCGAAATCTTCGATAGTCGGGTTGTCGGACTCGCCGATATCCGGTTCTGTCGATTGCTTGCTACAGCCCGGGAGCATTACCACAACCAGGGCCACTGTCAAAATCACATGGCCGTGTTTCACGACTCACCCCCTTTGAAAAGGTATCCTGAAGTTCTGGGGACCAACTTGAACAACCTGTCTAATAGAGGATTTTCCTTTCATTGCGCAGGCGTCGACGGAATCCATCCACTGACCGCAGGCTCGGTGCGACCACCAGGTCCAACGATCTTTTGATAGTCCAGTGTGAAGACGTTGCGCCACAGGTCGACCGTCATCTTCGCAGCGGCAACTCCGGTCGTGCGTGACAGGAAATCCCCGGCTGGGGAATAAATGTCCAGCCTGTAATTGTCGACCGCCGCGCCGTCGCCGACGTACGAAAGCACATAGATGTATCCAAGGTACTCAACTCCCATGTCCAAGTAGGTGACCTGTTCGGATTCGCTGTGCAGCGGCACGTAGTAGGATGTCTTGTCGTGGAAGTATTTAACCGGGTTCCCGTCGATGTCTAGCGCTTGGATCCGCTTGTTGAGCGATTCCAGGATAAGCAGCGTTCCTTCGGCGGTAAAGGCGATCGCCTTTGGACCATAAAGGAGCCCTTCGCGTGTGCCCTCGCCACTGAGGAGTTGGGCCCAGGGGGCGACGTCGTCTGGGAACAGTTCGTCCGGAAGCTTCAGGATTTCGATCTTGCTATTGGCCCAGTTGGCGCCGACCACATAGCCACCGTCACGCATGGCGATGTCGTCCAACGGTTGAGTGAACCGTCCCCAACTTTGACCTGAGTAGGTCATCGGAGTCTCCTCGTCCAGGACGACCTTACGCATGTGGTACTGGCCATTTCTGGTGTCAAGGAAGAAGTTGTTACCCGTGCCGTCTGCCGGCCCGAGCAGGTCATAAATGATTGTGGTCTGAGTGGACATTCCGCATTCGAGGCTCTTGTAACCGATGTCCGGATCTTGTTTAGCCGACATGTTCTGGACGTAGTGAAGCTGAAGGTCGGCGGTCGTGGTGTCGCACAGGGACATGCCGGGCCCAGCCGCTTGCCAGGCGTAGCCGAACATGCCGGTGCGCTGCGAGAAGGTGATGTTATCAAGTTGGCACAGGTGGGACCCGACGTTGTTGCAGGAAAGGTCAGCCAGAGTCTTGTCCGATGCCGGTCCAGCAACCCATTCGTACTTGCCGCTGATGTAGTTCAGGCTCTGCTTGTGGCTGTAAAGCGTGGTCTCGTCCAGGGGAACCAGCATTTCTTCGATGGTGATCTCGGTGTCCAGCGTGTCGTGCCCGGCGGGCAGTACATTCGATACCCTGCCCGTAGAGCCTCGGCCCGCCAGCCAACCGGTGTCCGAATAGAAACCAACGGTAGCCTCGACAACGCCCCCGGCCAGTGCCTCGTCAACTTCGACGACGATCGGTTCGCTGATAGTGGTCCCCGGCAGATCAACCGGCCCGATTGTCCGATCCGCCGCGTCGCCCCATTTGATCACGATTTTGTAATTGGTCGCGGTCGCCGGGAACTGGTAGTCGTCTGGGTCGTGATGGATCGTGATTCGCATCTTTTGGGTTGCTGCCGCAGAATTTTTGATTACCCAGGGTGAACTGAGTACCTCGGCGGTTGTCTGGGCGATGGCGCCGAGCGTGGCGGATATGCTGAGTAGTTTAAGCGCCCACCCGACGAACGGTATGGCCTGTTCGAACTGGGTTTCCGCCATTTTGGCAACCAGATACGTCTTCAGCTTGTCGCAGGCGGCAGACAGCAGTATCCCGCCGATCATACTGGCCGATCTTGAGAGCACACGTTTCGGACTGCCACCGATCCCGATCTCGGTCGCGTTCTCTCCTGCCAAGAGGAATCCGCCCACCGCGATGAGCGCGAACACCACATCGCTGTCGGCCATTATTGATTTGTACCATCCGGTGGTCTGGACGCCGGCGCCTGCGGCCAGGAAGATGGTTGGGAGGCCATACTCAAAGATTGCTGTCAGGATGATGCCGTCGTTTGCAACCTTCGCATAATCCAGGTGACCGACCCCCAGGCCGCCTGCGTAGAGGTTGACCCTGGACGCCTCGTTCGGGATATCGATTGTAAATTCCTTCCAGTCAGCCGATAGCGGGATACCCATGAGTGTCACCACCGGTTCCAGGTGGCCTACAAACAGCAGTTTGTTGCCCTTGTCGTCGTGACTGGTGGCCATGCTGGCCGGTATCGCGACCTTTTGATCGAAGGAATCTTCAAAACCGACGAAGAAGGTGAGGTGTCGCAGCCAGTAATTTTTGAGCTTGACCTTGACGCGGCGGTTGCCGGTTTTCGGGTTGTTATCCAGCGCGGTGATTTGCGCCTCAAGCCCGGAGCGTGACTGGGTGTGGTCCAGGGCCCAGTTGTAGTAGGTTGATTCGCCCGCCCGCAGTGCGACAGGTTCCCCCGGCGTGATGTCGACCGACCCGACGCCATCCTGAGTGTGGTATGTGCTGCCCTTCAAGGCAGGGTCGTTGTGCGCGGCCCGCAGCACGTTTCTTAAAACCAATTCGGCGTCGGCCACCGTTTTGTCGGACAGGTTGTAATTGTAAAACGGTGTGCCGTCATCCTTCAGGCGCGGCTTGCCATTTTCGTCCAAAATTGGCTCCAGTACGGCCCA
>CAZHDQ010000177.1:0-5993 GCA_964531595.1 uncultured Anaeromyxobacteraceae bacterium | reverse complement strand
CGGAGCAAGCCATTTCGCAGGCATGCCGACCCTGGTCGACGCGGCTACCGCCAAAAACATCGAGTCAATGGACGAGGCCGAATTCCGCAAGCGCCTGGCACCCTTGCTGACCGAGGCCGAGGTCGAGGCCGCCATGGCTCGCCTGAAGGCCTGCAAGCAGCATTTCCAGTCCCTACGGGCCCAAGGTTCTGTCGTCGGCGGAGGCACCGGCCAGCAGCACGCGGCATGGGACGAATCGACCTACGAGAAACAGACACAGGAAAGCGAAGCCTCGTACCTGGGACGTGCGGCGCAAAATTACGAGGACGCATCGGCATCCTTGGCGAAGTCCGGGCCGCGAACCGACCTGGTCGTCGAGACGCCCGAGCAGGCATCGGCCAAAAAACCCAAGGAGATGCCGATCCAGGTTCCGACAGGGCTGGAAAAGGCCGTTACGCAGATGCCGAACCTGCTGTCCCCAACGTTCGACCGGCACCGGGGCCCAAGGGCTCTGCGGTCAACGGCCACCGAGCCAACCCCGATGGCAGGCGCCCACCGAACGGCCACCCAGGCCACTTCGGTCCAGACCCCGCCCGCGGTGGACGTGTCGAAACCGCCACCGGGCGTCCAGGTGTCCAAGCCGCCAAACCGACCGTTGCCGCCAACGCCTTCGACGAAACCGCGCCGCTTACCGACGCCGCCCACTGCGAACCTGTCCAAACCACCGGACCGCCCGCCGCCGCAGCCACCCAAACAGAAGAAAAGACCGGCGTAGAAGCCTCCGCCGCGAACGAAGACTGCGCGAGCCTGATCTGGCCGCCAAGCCCAGGGACAGGGCATTTCGCAAAGGTTGGTCAGTCGCCGGCAGGGTCCGGGTCGGCGTCCTGCCTCACGCAGTCCACGTAGTAAGTCCCTTCCTTCTTGACCAGGCCGTGGTTGTCGGTCTCGAATCCTGGGAAGCGCCTGTTGAAGTCCCGCGCGAAGCGCAGGTAGTTGACGATCTTCGCGTTGAACCGCTCGCCTGGGATCAGCAGTGGGATGCCAGGTGGATACGGCGTCAGCAGCACCGCCGTGATCCGGCCTTCCAGATCGTCAATCGGCACGCGCTCGATTTCGCGGTGCGCCATCATCGCGAAGGCATCGCAGGGCTTCATCGCGGGAATCATGTCCGACAGGTACATTTCGGTCGTCAGGCGCGCCACGTCGTTGGCCTTGTAAACCTCGTGGATCTGGTCGCACAGGTCGCGCAGACCGACCATTTCGTAGATCGGAAACTTGCCTACGAACTCGGGCATCGCCCTCCATAGCGGCTGATTTCGGTCGTACAGGTCCTTGAACTGCTGCAGTTCGGACATCAGGGTGTTCCAACGCCCCTTCGTGATGCCGATCGTGAACATGATGAAGAACGAGTATAGCCCCGTCTTTTCGACGATGACGCCGTGCTCGGCCAGGTACTTCGTCACGATGCTCGCAGGGATGCCCCAGTCCGCGAAGTCGCCGTCGACATCCAGGCCCGGGGTGATCACCGTGCCCTTGATCGGGTCCAGCATGTTGAAGCCTGGCGACAACTTGCCGAATCCGTGCCAGTGTTCGCCGTCCCGCAAAACCCAATCTGCCGGGTCGCCGACCCCCTCGTCCCCCAGTTCGTCGGGCCCCCAGACCTTGAACCACCAGTCCTCGCCCCACTCACCCTCGACCTTCCGCATCGCACGCCGAAAATCCAGCGCTTCCTTGATGGATTCCTCGACCAGCGACTTCCCGCCGGGCTGCTCCATCATCGCCGCGGCCACGTCGCACGACGCGATGATCGCGTACTGAGGCGAAGTCGACGTGTGCATCATGAACGCCTCGTTGAACATCTCGCGGTCCAGCGCACGCGTTTCCGAGTCCTGGACCAGGATCTGCGACGCCTGCGACAGCCCCGCCAGCATTTTATGGGTAGACTGGGTCGAGAAAACCATCGATTCCTTGCAGCGCCGGCTGCTCTTGCCGATAGCATGGAACCCCTTGTAGAACTTGTGGAAACTGGCATGTGGCAGCCACGCCTCATCGAAGTGAAGCGTGTCGATATGCCCGTCGAGCATGTCCTTGATTTCCTCGACGTTGTAAATCACGCCGTCGTACGTGGACTGTGTAATCGACAGTACGCGCGGCTTGGCTTCCGGGTCCTTTTCCCATACCTCCCGAGCGAACGGATTGGCCAGGATCTTGCGCTTGATGTTTTCCCACTCGAATTCCTCGCGCGGGATCGGCCCGATGATGCCGAAGTTGTTCCGTGTCGGCATCAGGAACACAGGCACCGCACCAGTCATGATGATGGCATGGAGGATGGACTTGTGGCAGTTCCGGTCAACGACGACGATGTCACCCGGCGCCACGGTGGAATGCCACACGATTTTGTTCGATGTCGACGTGCCGTTGGTGACAAACAGCAGGTGGTCGGCGTGGAAAATGCGCGCCGCGTTGCGCTCGGAGGCGGCGACCGGTCCGGTGTGGTCCAGCAACTGGCCCAGTTCCTCGACCGCATTGCACACGTCCGCACGCAGCATGTTCTCGCCAAAGAACTGGTGAAACATCTGGCCGACGGGCGACTTCAGGAACGCAACGCCGCCCGAGTGCCCAGGGCAGTGCCACGAATACGAACTGTCGGCGGCGTAGTGGGTCAACGCCCTAAAGAACGGCGGCGCCAGCGAGTCCACGTAGGACCTCGCTTCGCGTACGACGTAGCGGGCGATGAATTCAGGCGTGTCCTCGAACATGTGAATGAAGCCGTGAAGTTCCTTCAAAACATCGTTCGGGATGTGGCGCGCGGTGCGGGTCTCGCCGTACAAAAAGATCGGAATTTCGGTATTGCGGAGACGGATCTCCTCGACGAAGCCTCGAAGTTCCGCGATCGTTTCCTCTGCCTCGTTGACCAATTCTTCGTCGTCAATGGACAAGATGAAGGCCGATGCGCGGCTCTGCTGCTGGGCAAACGACGTCAGGTCACCGTAGGATGTGACGCCGATAACCTCGAAGCCCTCGTCCTCAATGGACTTGGCCAGCGCCCTGACGCCCAGGCCTGACGTGTTCTCGGATCGAAAATCTTCGTCGATTACGATGATCGGAAAATGGAATTTCATGCGTTTTTAACCCCCTCCAGGACAAGAAAGAGATTCGTCCAGGGCATCATGCCCCGAAACGATTGATCCTGCCACAAACCCCTTGTAAGTCAAGGCAGAAAGCCGCCAAGCATCCCTTTGACTTGACGGCTGTACGCTCCAAAAGTAGACTGCGCCGTTGAACTGACGTGTCAGTCTAGTTGTCGGAGTCTTGAATGCAGCCCGTACAAAACGACCGCTTCCTGGGATTTGACCTGGGTGCCGAGTGCATCCGCGTTGCCGAAGTCCGGCTTGCAAACGGCCACCCGGTTGCAGGTCCGACACACCGGGTCGAACACCGCGGGGACATCGCACAGGCAGTGTCCAGTCTGTTGCCGAAACTGGATTGGGCCGGCGTCACCGGAGCCGCGGTCACCGGTCGCTTGGCCACCGCCCTGAAACTGGTCCGAATTCCCCCCAAGGCCGCCGTGGCCGAGGGTGCGGGCCTGATGTACCCCGGACAGCGAGACCTGACCGTGGTGTCGGTCGGCGCCCAGGGGTTCGCGGTCGTCGAACTGCGCGCCGACGGGACCCGGCACATCCGCGAGAACAGCCGCTGCTCCCAGGGGACGGGCAGCTTCCTGCGGCAGCTTGTAGGACGATTCGACCTGGAACTGGCGGACGCTGACGCGCTGGTCGCCGGGGTGACAGATCCCGCCCACTTGTCGGGCCGCTGCCCGGTCATCCTTAAGACCGACATGACCCACCTGGCAAACCGGGGTCAGGACAAGGCGCAAATCCTGGCCGGACTCTACGATGCGGTGTGCGACAACGTGCGGGCGCTGGTCCGCCCTGGGCCAGCCTCATCGGCACTGCTGCTGGTCGGCGGCGTGGCCCGGTCCGACCGGATTCGGCAACGTTTTCTGGGCATTGCACAAAATCACGGTATGGATTTCATCGACGGAGATCCGGAACACGACGCTTTCCTCCAGGCGTTCGGCGCCGCGGTCCTGGCGTCCCAGGGCCACCACGGAAAGCTGCCTCCCACCGAATCGCTGGTTTCCCCTTCCAACACAGTGACTTTCGAGACGCTGCCCGCGCTGCAAACAGCATTGGATCGGGTACACCGGCTGACCGCGACCCACGAACCCTGGGGGCCTGACCGGCGACGCGTCGTGCTGGGCCTGGACATCGGAAGTACCGGCTCCAAGATCGTCGCGGTCGACGCGGCGGGTGGCGGGCCACTATGGGATGCCTGGGCACGTACACTGGGCGACCCAGTCGTCGCGGCGCGCGGGTTGGTCGGGCAATTCCTGGCGGCGCACGGCACCGAAGCGGACGTCGTAGCCGTGGGTGTGACCGGTTCGGGACGGGAAATCGTCGGGTCCCTGGCGTCGTCTGCCCTGGACCCCACCCGAATCTTCGTGCTGAACGAAATCGCCGCGCACGCCGCTGGCGCAGTTCACTGGGACCCGGAAGTGGACACGATCTTTGAGTTGGGCGGGCAGGACGCGAAGTACATCCGACTGGAAGACGGCCGAGTCGTAGACGCCGCGATGAACGAAGCGTGCAGCGCAGGCACCGGCTCGTTCATCGAAGAACAGGGGCGCTACTTCGACAAAGTTACGGACGTGAGTGACATGGGGCGCATGGCCCTACAGTCCGACCACGCGGTGTCTCTGGGCCAGCACTGCTCGGTTTTCATGGCAGAAGTCATCGAGCAGGCCATTTCCGGCGGGCGCTCGCGAGACGCCGTCATCGCTGGATTACATGATTCGGTGATAGGTAACTACCTGAACCGCGTCAAAGGCGCGCGGTCAGTCGGAAAGCGGGTGTTCTGCCAGGGCATGCCGTTCGCGTCCGATGCGCTGGCTGCAGCAGTGGCCCGCCGCATCGATGGGATCGTCGTGGTCCCGCCCAACCCGGGGACGATTGGCGCTTTGGGGATCGCCTTGCTGGCCCGAAACGAGTTGCCGGCATCCGACACCATCCTTCCCATCGAAATCTTTTTGTCCGCTCGCGTGATTTCGCGGGGCACTTTCCAATGCAAGTCGACGAAGGGCTGCGGCGGCACGGGCAACTTGTGCTCGATCGACCGCCTGGTCACCGAGGTCGCGGGCAAGCGGGGCACGTTCACCTGGGGCGGGCACTGCTCGCTGTACGACCGTGCCGGCCGAGGTGGCAAGCTGCCGGACGGCGCGCCGGACGCCTTCCGGGAACGGGAAGCGCTGGCCCAAACGCTGTGCGATGAGGCTGCTTCAGTCAACGGACGGCCAAGCCGAGGCGTCGTGGCACTGACAGACGAGTTCGGCCTGAAATCGCTGGCGCCATTCTTCACCGCGTTCCTGCGTGAGCTGGGATTTTCGCCCCTGCTGTTCCGGGGCGCCGGGCGCGACGACCTGAATCGCGGGATCGAGGCCGGCGAGATCCAGTGGTGCGCGCCGATGCAGGTGTATCTGGGCCTGTCTGAACGCATGGCGGACAGCGGTGTGGAAGCGATCCTGGCCCCGATGATCCGGGAACTGCCGCGGGATTCCAAAGAGCAGATGTCGGTCACCTGCCCCATCGTCCAGGCTACGCCGGGGCTGCTGCGCCAATCGATCGGACGGCGGCCGAACGCCCCGCGGCTGCTGGACCCGGTTTTCGATGTGGGAGCCGACGGCCTGCGTTCCCCCGAATTCCAAGCGTCCTGCCGAACCCTGGCTCGCGACCTCGGCGTACTGGCCGAGTGGCGTGGGGCCTGGGAAATCGCCACGAAACGTCAGGAAGAATTCGACGCTGGCTGCCTGGAAATCGGCGACCGCATCCTGGCCTTCGCCCGCGAAAACAATCTGCCCGTTATCGTCGTACTGGGCCGGACATACACGGTCTACAACGACGTCTTGAACTCGAATGTCCCGGGGTTGTTAAGGGAACTTGGTGCCTTGGCCTTGC
>CAZHDQ010000176.1:0-6008 GCA_964531595.1 uncultured Anaeromyxobacteraceae bacterium | reverse complement strand
CGCCAAGGCCGCCGCAGAGTCGGCAGGTTGCCCGTCCCGGTCACCGTTTCCAGCGGCCTGAATGAACGCGCGCGCGGCTTGCCACCAGGGGACGTCAGCGCCGGCGGGCACCAAAGATTGCGCCATAGACAGACGTCCGCCTGCCGCCAGCAGCACCGAGGCCGCCGCCCTGGCAGGGGTGTCGGACGGGTCTGTCAAAACCAGCAACCGGTCGCCCGCTTCGGCCTGGGCACCCCCGGCGCATATTGCGTAGGCCATCGCCAGCGCGACGACTCGGGGCGGGACAAAACGGTCCTCGGATGGCAGCGCGTCCGGCGGGGCCGTAAAGACTCGGCGGGACAGCGTGCGTTCGATCCCGTCCTCGTTGCAACGGTCGGTGGCGAACGCCCGGCCGAGGTCGTCGCGGACCTGTTTCCAGGCTGCCGCCAGCAGTCGATGTGCGTGGACGACACGTCCCGCCTCGAAGGTCCGCAGGCCCTGGCCCCATAGGGCCGACTTCTGGTATGTGGCCACGTCGGACCGGGGCAGAATGGGGATCGCCGCGCATTCACGAGGCACCTGCCCTCGTGCTATCATTGCTGGCATTGCGAGCGCCAGTGCGGTCGCGATGGTTACGAGGGAGCGCATCATGGCGATTATAGCCCATGCGGCTACCAGCTTGCGAGTCCTACAATCCTGGCCGGTGCGGGGGATTCTGGGAGTCCGTTTCGGGATCCCGGCGGCGATTGCGCTGATCGCGGCTTCGTGGGCCCTTGCTGCGCCGATTCAGGCCCAGGAGGCCCCCATAGCCCCCGAGGGGACTTTTGTTCGCATCACGCTGGACGGGGGCGTGTCGCCGTTCCAGTCGGTCCAGTACGACCTGACCCTGCGAGGGCGAACCGTCGTTGTCACTCTGGTCAAGGAAAGCCTTTGCTACCGTGGCCAGCAGGAACGGCTTCGCCTGGTGGACGGCGATGAGGCCCGCGCGTTGATGGACACCCTGAAAACGGTCAAAGCCTTTGGCACGCAGGCACCCACTAGCGCAGTCCAGGGGCGCGCGCGCGACAGCAAACCGCCTGGCGATGTGCCGCGCTATGAATTCTGGTCGGCCTGGGGCGGGCGTATGACGCGGTTCTCGGTCAGTGAAGCGATTTTAAATGAATCCCCAGACCTTATGCGCGTTTTTGTCGCTGTCCGCGGGGCCGTTACCAGTCGTGTGGGTGGACTCCGTATGCGGGACCTGTATCATCCATCCAAGCGTCTGGGTGCCCTGACGATTACGGCGACCGAGGCCGCGACGGCGACCCTGGACGGGTGGGACACATTCCCGCTACCGGTCGAATCGCTTGAAGTCGTCGAGGGGGACCATCGGGTTTTGGTAATCGGCGAGTCGGGACAGACGCGCGAGTTTCGGGTCCGGGTGGTAGCTGGCGGCGCCAGTCGGATCCACGTATTGCTGGACGGTCAGGAGTGAGCGTGCGAGTGGCGAACCGGGTCTCGTTTTCAAGGCGATTGCTGATTCTGGTGTTTGCTACGGCCGTGGGATTGGTCCCGGTGTCAGTCGGTGCCGCGTCGAAACGGGCTTGTCCTTCCGGCACCGCACTGCGCAATACCAACGTGCGAAAGGGCGAGACCCTAACCGACGTCTCGAATCGCCTGAAAATCAAGATTGTGGACCTGAAGAAACTGAACCGGTTGCGTTCCGATCGGGTGCGTGCCGGTCAGAACCTGCGCTACTGCGTACCCGTTTGGAAGCCTGCGTCGAAGGGTAGTTGCAGCAGTGGCAAGCTTTTGGGCGGGCACAACCTGGATCGCGATGGTGACCACGAGGGCGTTGGGTTCGTGGTCTCGCCGAACCGCCGCTCGCTGTTCGGTACCAAGGAGACCATCGCCTACGTCAAGGATTGCTGCCGGCGATATCGCTGGAAGTTCGCTAAAGGTCCACCGGTCAATATCGGCGACCTGTCGGCTGAGGACGGCGGCCACCTTAAGCAGCACCTGTCCCACCAAAGTGGCCGCGATGTCGACCTGGGCTACCTGACAAAACCCCCGCAGCGGCGTGGTCACTTCAGCCACGCGGCGACGGTCAAAAACCTGGACGTGCCGAAGCAATGGTTCCTTGTGCAGTGCTTCCTGGACAAGGAAGACCTCCAATTCATCTTCCTATCTAGGACGGTGTTCAACGCAATGAAGGACTATGTCCAGAAAAACCCACAATTTCGGCGCAAGTACCTGCGATATTTCCAGGGATACAAGGGCGTCCTGAAGCCAGATGAAGAACATCTGACCCACATGCATGTGCGGTTCCTCTGTCCCAAGGGTGACCCGCATTGCAAAAATTGACCCGCGTCTGGAAGGGGTCGTGGGCGTGCCAGCCATCGATTCGAACATGACGTTACTGGTCTGTGCATGCGCGCAAATTCGGCCTGCCACATGCGTTGTCCTTGCATTGCCCGGCTTGGGTTGCAGCAGGCGACTGATCTATGTGGAGTTTTCGGGTCGCGCCCGCGTGAATGACGTCCTATAATCGGCGAAACTCCGTGGCCGGATCCGGCGACGGACGGGCCCTTCAATGAACAGGGGTGTTTCATGCGGAAGTTCTGGACGCTGTTCCTGGCCGGACTGCTCTTGGCGGGTTGCCAGGGCGGCAACAAGATGATGGAAATGCAGAAGCAGGCCTTCGAACAGAAGAAGCAGGCCATCGGCGCCGAGGTAACCGCCGTCATGCAGGCGTGGTTGGACGAAATGGTCCAAACGCTGCCCGAAGACGTCAAGAAATACGAAAAGGTCCGCAGCCCGTTGGTCAAGTGGCGCACCGATTCGTTTAGGTTCGACTGGCGACGCCCGATGGAAGCCGCGACCGTCAAGGCGCGAGGCACTCCGGTGGAAAAGGACTTCGCAGCGATTCCGAAGTTCTTCGATGCGATGGAGCAGTTCTGGGCCAAGAAGATCGACTTCAAGGACTACATGGCGGCCTACCGGGAGTTGAAGCAGACGGTGGACAACCCCCTTGCGAACTCGCTGGCCGATTTCGACCACACATTCGTGCATGTCGAGGCATTCTACGGCGCCCAGGATATGGAAGGCGACGACCGGGCGATCTACTTTTTTCGGCACTGGCAGGTCGCTTTCGGGTTCCCGCGCGAGCGGTCCGAGGCGGTGTCCGAGTACCTTGCCCGGCTGTGCATCGAGAAGATGGCTGCGTACTGCAAGACGGTCCCCTTCGAGGACCTGCACTTCGCGATGGAGCGGCCATACCTGCACGAGGTCAAGCGGATCGTCGGCGAGTATCTGGCTGCGAACCCCGACTTGCCGCTGAATCGGATCTTCCCGCCGTTCTTGGCGGAAGTCGAGGCGCGCCTGCCGAAGATTCCGGACTTCCCCGAGGTGCCGCCGCTGGGGGACTCGGTCGCAAAGGCGCCGTTCGTGTACGACACTCAGGTCCGGATATCGGAAAAGAATCTGGAATGGGAAGAACGCGATCAGATGACGTTTGACACTGGCTGGACCAAGAAGCCGGCCGACTGGAAGGCGTTCGAGAAGGTTGTAGTCGACAAGATGGTGCCACTGGAAAGGGATCGTGGTCCCGAGAACCTGGAGTACCTGCTGGTGACTGCCCAGCGCGATGCGCCTATGGCACTGGTTGCCCAGGTGGTGCAGGCTTTCAAGGACCAAGCGACCCGCTACCTGACGTTCGGGGCGCGGCGACGCGTGGACGGGTTGAACAAGAAGACCGTCACCGGCAAGTTGCAGTTCCGCGAAGTTCCAATGGTGCCGCGAACGGTCGATATCGCGGGCGTGGGCAAGGTCCGGTGCCTGCCGCTGGGCCAAAGTAATGATTCCCAAGACTTGTCTTCGCAGGTCGGTCCGACGGTCTGGCTGGGCAAGGGCGGTCTGCAAACGGGCAGTCTCGTCGAGGGGAAGGTCACTGGTCTGCAGGCGGCCGATGTCGCGGCGGCGCAGGCCCACATGAAGCCGGGCCCGGCACTGCTGCTGGTAGCCGACGACGTCTCCGTGGGGGACTTCCTGGCGTTGATAGATGGCATGTATAACGTCTGTGGCGGCGATGCTTGCCGGCACGTCGATACGTACGTTCCGGCGATCGAGGTTCAAGTGTGCGGCCGCTAGGCGAGCCGGGAAAGGGGAAGAATTGTGAAGATTCGGTCGGTTTCGTGGATGGGGTTGGGTTTTGTGGTGGTCCTGGTGGCGTGCCAGGGGCCGTCGGGGAAAGCCCCTGAGCCGATGAAGGCACCAAAACCCCAGACTGCGCCCGCCGAGAAGGCGCCTGAGCCCCCACCCAGGCCGGCGTCCGAATTCGACGAGTTGCGGACGACTATCCGGGAATGGGTGGACCTGCTTGGACAGTGCGATGAACGCTGGTTTGCGCGGGTCGATCCCGGTCGGATCGACAATTACGAGTTCCCTATCGACGTGGACGCGATGAATACGGCCTGCGAGGGACTCAAGACCGGCATGGACCAGATGCTGGTCCTGGGTGGCTTCCGGAATCCGCGGGTGGACGGGTTCCTCCGGCGGGCGGCTGAGGCGACTGACCGCTTCGTGATCATGGGGTTTCGCGCCAAAAAGATCAGCGTGCGCGAAAAACTGCCCTACAAGGCGGAATTGACGGCGTTGCGGGACGAACTGCGGGCCGAGGTCGCGGGGCTGAAGTCGGACGCCGGCAAGATGCTGGCGATGACCGACGCCGACTTGAACGCCTCGGTCAACGATGCGCCGGAAGCGGTCATTGCCTGGGCCCGGGACACGCTGGGACGCGTCCACGCGGATTTCAAGGCGCATGTCGAGGACGCGATACCTGTAAACAAGCCGATCTGGCGTTACGGGCTGAAGACCACTGCGACGTTGTCGAAGCGTGCGGCGGGCGCCTTCGCATCGCCCCGAAACGGGGCACCCGCGGGTATCATCGAACCGGCGGCTGCACTGGCGGCGGCGCTGGAAAAGGGCGCTGCCTACTTCACCGGCGAGTTCTTCTGGGAAGAAGACGAAAAGATCGACGCTAACCGTAAGGCCCTTGCCAAGGTCATCAAGGCATACGACAAGGCGGCAACCAAGGCGTTTCGGAAGCGATAGTCACAGGGAATGAGGGGGCCACATGGAATCCAGTGCCGTGGTGCGAGTGGGTATCCTGATCGGCAGCCCCAGCGACCGGCCGATTGCGGATAAGGTCTCTCAGGCATTGGGCGGGCTGGGCATCGGGTCCGAGGTCAAGGTGCTTTCTGCGCACCGGACGCCTGACCGGGTGGTGACGTACGTCCACAAGGCGGAAGCGGCGGGTGTCGAGGTGTTCGTGGCGTGCGCTGGCATGGCGGCGCACTTGGCGGGTGTCGTAGCGGCGCAGACGTTGTGTCCGGTTATCGGTGTTCCGGTGGCGTCGGGCGCGCTGGCGGGGGTTGATGCTCTGCTGGCGACGGTCCAGATGCCGCCAGGGATCCCGGTGGCGACCGTGGCGATCGACGGCGGACGCAATGCGGCGGTGCTGGCGGCGCGGATCCTGGCACTGCACGACCCGGCGGTGCGACAGGCGTTGGCCGATTCGCTGGCCGAGGATCAGGCCCGATACGATCAGCCCTGACCCGACGACTTTCCGGGCAGGGTTACTCCAGCATCCAAGATGCGGTCGGCCTCGGCGTCCAGCAGCGGATGCATTATGTCGCCGCGTGCGTACACCACATGGCTGCCCATCTCGTACGGTTGGAAATCCAACGGCAGCAGCAGGTCGCGACCACCTTCGAAATACTGTTCCAGGTAGTAGCCGACGAAGTCCAGCAGCAAGTCTCGCGCGGCCTCTTCGCTCATGCGGTTCTCGGCAAGCGCGGCGCGGAATTCCATCCAGTAGCGTCGTGAGCGATCCAGTTGCTCCAGGTGGACCGTCATCTCGACGAAGCCCGGTTCGACGCGGCCGGTCACCGCGAACCGCTCGTCGCGCAGTCGCGCCGCGAAACGGGACTGAAGAGCCGCAACGATACGGTTGCAATCCTCGGAGGGAAAGAAAAAGGCCATATCACCTC
>CAZHDQ010000175.1:0-6021 GCA_964531595.1 uncultured Anaeromyxobacteraceae bacterium | reverse complement strand
CGTGCGACCCGTGGGAGCCGTGCGACCCGTGGGAGCCGTGCGACCCGTGGGAGCCGTGCGACCCGTGGGAGCCATGCGACCCGTGGGAGCCGTGCGAGCAGTGCTGCTCGACGCCCAGGTCCGCGGCAGCGCCATCCGCAGCCGCAGGCCCTCCGGAGGCCAATGCATGGCCACTGGTGCCTGCCATCAATAGGAACGTTCCGATCGTCGCCGCCTGTCCACGCGTAATCTTCCCTTCCTCACTGTTGAGGAAGTCCGAGAGACGCTTCTTAAAAGTGGGCATTCGCGTTGAGGCCATTGGCACCCCTCCAGCAATCCGCCATCCGATTATCGAAGATGGCTCTCATGCTTGTCAAATGTTTTAATGGAATCTGGAGCAACGATTCCACCGTAAGGGTCGCTCAGCCCGGTCCAATGCGCCCCAATTGGATTCCGGTGCGACAGTTCCGGTTCTCAAACAGGCTCATCCAACGCCGGTTCGGCCAAGGATTCGGGCTCTATCACATCGGCCGCCGCCTCGGGTTCGGTCCCTTCCAGTCGCCGAGCGACCACCTCGGGTCCGAATCGTACCTCGTTCAGGCGCACGCAGATCAATACGTCGTCACGATCGAATCGCGCCAGCATGTCGTCCAGAAAAACGTTCGCCTGCTCATCTGGAATCAGCTCGATCTCCTCGACGTTTTCGTTAATCGTGCGAACATGCTCAACCATCGCCGCGTACAAGTCCCGCATTCTCTGGTTCCAAAGCAGGACCAGTATGTCGCCGACTGACTCGTTTCCCTTCTCGAAGACCTCAAACCGCAGCGATTCGTTCACTCGCTTGCGGCCGAGTGTCTGGGGTCGGTACCCCTTGAAGTGGCGCGCGAAGACCGCGGGAGCCAAACGTCGAACGTGCTCTATCGTCAGGCCCAAGTCCAGAGATCGGACCACCCGTTCGAACCGGTCGCCCAGTAACGCGAAACTCTCGACCGACGTCATGGCCTTCCTCCTGGGCATACCGGGCGCCTGTCAACGCGCGACCGCCATGAAAAGCGCCGTACCCCATGACAAACTATGGCGGGACACCACCCTGGCCGAAACGGCCCGGATGTCGTCTCACCAGCCTAAAATCAACCCAGATTCAGCCGGGCCAGGAACGGTTCCAGAGCGTCCCGGATATCGGGGCGACCAATCTCTTGAATATCGTAACTGAGCTTCACCGTCGGCTTGTCGATCTTGATGACCCGCTGGAGGTCGATGGGCGTCGCCACGACGACCAGATCGCACGGCGTTTTGGCGACAGTCGCTTCGAGGTCTTCGATCTGCTGTGCGCTGTACCCCATCGAGGGCAGGATCGGACCGACGTTCGGATACTTCTCGAAGGTTTCCTTCAACTTGCCGACCGCGTAGGGTCTGGGGTCGACCAATTCTGCCGCCCCGTACTTCAGGGCGGTGATGCTGCCGTAGTTGTGTTTGACCTCACCGTGGGTCACCGTCGGGCCTTCCTCGATCACCAGGACCCGCTTGCCACGAATCAGTTCGGGGTGATCGACCATGGTCGGCGAGCAGGCATCGACGATCATCGCGCCGGGATTGACGGTCGCGACGTTGTACCGCAGTTGTTGAAGGTCTGCGAGGTTGCCGCTCTCGATCTTGTTGATGATGACAACGTCCGCCAACCGAAGGGTGGTCTCACCCGGGTAGTAGGACAGTTCGTGGCCCACGCGCTGCGGGTCCACCAGCGTAAACATGTAGTCCGGACGGATGAAGGGGAAATCGTTGTTGCCGCCATCCCACAAGATGATGTCGGGGTTTTCCTTCTCCGCCGCGCGGAGGATGGCCTCGTAGTCAATGCCGGCATAGACAATGGTCCCACGAACGACATGCGGTTCGTATTCTTCCATCTCCTCGATCGTGCATTCATGCCGCTGGAGGTCCTCGATGGTTGCGAAGCGCTGGACGGCCTGCTTGACCAGGTCGCCGTAAGGCATCGGGTGGCGGATGGCGATGACCTTGAGTCCCTTTTCCGTAAGGACGTCCACGATCCGTCGGGAGGCCTCGCTCTTGCCACCGCCGGTCCTGGCGGCACCGGTCGCGATGACCGGCTTCGTGGACTTAAGCATCGTCGCCTCGGGGCCCAGGAGCACGAAATCGGCACCCAGCGAGTTGACCAACGAGCACCGGTTCATCACGTACTGGTAGGGAACGTCACTGTACGCAAAGTTGACCTCGGTCACCCCGAATTCCTTGATCAGCCGGGGAAGTTCGACCTCGTCGTGGATCGGAATACCGTTGGGATAGAGATGCCCCGCCAGTTCGGTCGGGTACTTCTTGCCGTCAATGTCGGGAATCTGGGCCGCGGTGAAAGCAACGACTTCGCACAGTTCGTTGTCGCGAAACACCGTATTGAAGTTATGGAAATCCCTTCCCGCCGCCCCCATGATAATTACGCGTCGTCTGCTCACTGCTGACCTCCACAAATGGAAAGAAACCACAAGGCCGGACTCGGTCAACGGCAGCGAAATTTATCAGATGAATCAATATTGTCAAGGGATAGACGTACGCAGCACCCCTCTTCTGAGGTCCGGTGATCCCGCTACGGGGGTGCCCGAATCCCGCCAGAACAAATCCCAACGAAGACGGTACCGATGGTCGGCCATGTTCGACTTGGGGTTGGCCCCCAGACGCACCAGCGGGAATGCAGAAAAAGCTCAGCGGGATCGTTTCACACCGACACGCAGACAGCGGTCGGCAAGGGGGCAAGACGAACACCATGGCGACTGGGGACGACACACCTTCTGACCGAACGAGACCAGTCGCATGTTGATCGGCTTCCAGTGGGCAGGCGGCAAAACCTGCCGCAACGCCATTTCGGTTTCCAGCGGATCGCGGGTCGCCAGCATGCCCAGCCGGTTCAGGATCCGATGGACGTGCGTGTCCACGCAGATGCCAGGCAAATCGAAGCCTTCTGTCAGCACCAGGTTCGCGGTCTTTCGCCCCACGCCTCGGAAGGTCAACAGAACGTCCAAATCCGCCGGAACGCGGCCATCGAACTCGTCACGTAAGCGAATCGCGATGTCACGGATTCGCAGGGCCTTGGTCGGGTAAAAGTTGGCGGGACGGATAGCGGCTGCGATCACCCCAGGGCCCAGCGTCGCCATCGCGTCGGGCGTGTCTGCCAGCGCGAAAAGGCGCGCTGACGCGGCCTCAGTAACATTGTCAGTCGTGCGCAAACTGATGACCGTTGCAACCAGCACCCGGAACGGGTCCGATTGGGCCTCGGCCTCGCGCGTGACGAACGGCGACGCATCGTCCCCGGCCCAGGCATCCAGCGTCGCCATCAGGGAGTCCCAGGCCGCCGGGTCGTGAACCGGCGTGCCATCGCGGGATCCGCTGCCGTCAGCCACCGTGTTCCTCCAGGAAGCGCTCGGCGTCGATCGCCGCCGCACAACCAGTACCCGCCGCCGTGATTGCCTGGCGATAGCGCGTATCGACCACGTCGCCGCACGCGAACACCCCGGAGACGCTGGTTTCGGTGTTGTGCTTCGTCAGCACGTACCCCTTGGGGTCCATCTCCACATGCCCCTTCAGGAAGACTGTGTTCGGCACGTGGCCGATCCCCAGGAACATCCCATCGACCGGCAGCGTCGATATTTCATTGGTCTTGACGTTTCGTACCCTCAGCCCGTTGACCGACCCGGTGCCTCCGTCGAGGACCTCCTCAACGACCGAGTCCCACAGGAACGCGATCTTGGGGTTGGCCGAGGCCCGGTCCTGTAACGGCTTCGAAGCACGCAGTTGATCGCGACGGTGGATCACAGTGACCTTGGATGCGAAGTGGGTCAGGAACGTCGCCTCCTCCAGAGCCGTGTCGCCCCCGCCGACAACCGCGACTTCCTTGCCGCGGAAGAAGAAGCCGTCACAGGTCGCACAGGCCGACACGCCGTGGCCGAGTAGGCGCGTTTCGCTTTCAAGACCCAGGTACTGTGCCGAGGCGCCAGTCGCCAGGATCAAGGTCGCGGCCAAAACGGTCTCGGTGCCGTCGATCTCGACGGTGAAAGGTCGCTTCGACAGGTCGACTCGGGTCACGGAGCGAAACTCGCATTGCGCACCGAAGCGCTGAGCCTGCTCGCGCATCTTGTCCATCAGTTCAGGGCCCTCAATGCCCTCGGGGAAGCCTGGGAAGTTCTCGACGTCGGTGGTCGTCGTCAACTGGCCGCCCGGTTGGATACCTTCAAGGACCAGGGGCTCGAGCCCGGCCCGCGCCGCGTAGATTGCCGCAGTCAGACCCGCCGGGCCAGAACCGATGATCACGACTTTGCGCATGAATTCCTCCTGGACGTTCCAACCAGATTTCGGACCGCCGCCGACCGCGTCAGCGACCGGGGTAAGATAGGTATCAGCCGCCCGATGGCAAGTCCGAAAACGGGAAAACGCCACAGTGCGAACGCACGGGGGCGTGACTGGAGATTATGCGCCAGCCAGGCAACTTGACATCCGGCACGGCCGCGAACAGACTGCGCACCGGAGGCGCGCCATGCTCCTGACGGTCAACGGAAAGCCGATAGAACTCGATGACGGGACGACGATCCAGGGCCTGCTGGACAAGATGTCCTTGCCCGGTGGCCCAGTCGCGGTCGAGGTCAACCGAGACATCGTCCCGAAGGCACGCCACGCGGAAACCGCCCTGCACGACGGCGACCGCGTCGAGGTTGTAACGCTGGTCGGAGGAGGTTGAGATGGCGGATTCCCCCTTGGTGATCGCAGGCCGCACGTTCACATCGCGGCTTTGGGTAGGCACCGGCAAGTACCCGGACTTCGCGACCATGCGCACCGCCCTGACCGAGAGCGGCTCTGATGTCGTCACCGTGGCGATCCGGCGCGTCGATCTTTCGGAACGCGGCGAGGACTCGTTCTTCGCGCACATCCCTAAGGGCATGATGATCCTGCCGAACACGGCCGGCTGCTACACGGTCGATGACGCCGTCCGTACCTGCCGGTTGGCCGCCGAACTGGGGTTGGGCCCGATCGTCAAACTGGAGGTCATCGGCGACCCGAAGACCCTTCTACCAGACACGGCGGGCCTGCTAGAGGCCGCAAAGATTTTGATCAAGGAAGGATTCGTCGTGCTGCCATACACCAGCGACGATCCCATCGTAGCAAAGCGCCTCGAGGACATCGGCTGCCCGGCAGTGATGCCGCTGGCTTCGCCCATCGGATCGGGCCTGGGCATCCGAAACCCCCACAACATCCGATTTATCCTAGAGGCAGCTAAGGTCCCCGTAATCGTCGATGCCGGCGTAGGGACAGCCAGCGACGCCGCCGTCGCAATGGAACTGGGTGTCGATGGCGTACTGATGAACACCGCTATCGCTGGGGCGCGGGACCCGATTGCGATGGCCCGGGCAATGCGCCTGGCCGTTGAGGCGGGTCGGCTGGCGTACCGTGCCGGCCGCATCCCCCGCAAGGCCTACGCGACCGCATCCAGCCCCGTTCAGGATCTGATCGATTAGAGGCGCGACATGCCCGTTTCAACCCCCTCCAAGGTCCCGTCCTTTCGCTTGTACGTCGTCACTGACCGGCGCGTCACCGAGGGCACCGAAGGCTTGGTGGACCGCCTCGTACAAACCGCCAACGGCTTGCCGGCTGGAACGATGGCGGTCGAGGTACGCGAGAAGGATCTGGGCGCCCGGGAGCTACTTACACTGGTTTGCCGGCTCCGTGAGGCACTGGGGCCCACAGGCGTACCGGTGATTGTCAACGACCGGTGGGACGTTGCCGCTGCCGCCGGCGCCGAGGGCGTTCACCTGCCCGAATCGAGCCTGGACCCGGCGGTTGTGCGCCTGGCTTGGCGTGGGCTTGTCGGTGTGTCGACCCACTCGGTCCAGGCGCTTCAGGGTCTGGATGGTGCGGATTTCGCTACCTTTGGCCCAGTCTTCGCAACCCCCTCGAAACTGGCTTACGGGCCGCCCCAAGGGGTTGCGCGCCTGCGCGAGGCAACAGCAGCATCGCCGGTACCGGTGTACGCGATCGGGGGGATCG
>CAZHDQ010000174.1:0-6022 GCA_964531595.1 uncultured Anaeromyxobacteraceae bacterium | reverse complement strand
CTTGTCCGATGCGTCGATGTCCAGACAACCCGCCATGCAGGCTGGTTGGTTCGCCACCACGCCAATAGTAGTCCCGCCCAGTCTGGCAAAGCCGATCACAATGTTTCTGGCGAAATCGGCCTGGACTTCCATCATCCAGCCGTTATCAACGATTCGGCCAATAACCTCATGGATATCATAAGATTGGCGGCCGTCGGTCGGGACCAAGCCGGCCAGTTCCATGTCCATCCGGCCGATTGGATCGCCCCAGTCGGCTTCGTTGGGATTGACCATGTTGTTCTGTGGCAACAGGTCTACCAGTGTGCGGACCGCTTCGAAGCACGATTTTTCATCGTCGTAGACGAAGTGGGCGTTTCCACTTTTTTCAGCGTGTGTTTTGGCCCCTCCAAGGGCATCCTGCGTGATGTCTTCGCCAGTGACCTGTTTAATCACCTGCGGCCCGGTGATGAACATGTTGCCGATGCCGTTGACCATGAAGACGAAGTCCGTCAGTGCAGGCGAATAGACCGCCCCACCGGCGCATGGCCCGACGATTACCGAGATCTGGGGAACCACTCCGGACGCCCGCACATTACGGAAAAAGATGCCTCCATACCCGTGCAGCGCGTCGACCCCTTCCTGGATGCGTGCACCGCCAGAGTCGTTGATGCCGATTAACGGAACACCGTTTTGCAGCGCCATATCTTGAAGTTTCATGATCTTTTTCGCGAAGGCCAGCCCGAGTGACCCGCCGAGGATCGTAAAGTCCTGTGAAAAAACGTGAACAGGGCGGCCGTTAACGGTGCCGAAGCCTGTAACGACGCCATCCCCAGGGAATTTCTGCTTTTCGATGCCGAAGTTGTAGCACCCATGTTCCTGCAGGGCATCGGTTTCGACAAAGCTGTCTGGATCCACCACCAGGTCAATCCGTTCGCGGGCGGTAAGTTTTCCTTTCTTGTGTTGTTGCGCGCTACGAATCCCGTCGATATCGGCAGCAACGGCGTTCCTAGAGTCGAGGTCCCTTACCAGCGCCAAGATTTCCTTGTTCATCTGTCAAACCTTTGAAGCGAGATCCACGGTTATTCGTGGCACTCAGCCTTTTCACA
Organism: uncultured Anaeromyxobacteraceae bacterium; assembly: GCA_964531595.1. Lineage (GTDB taxonomy): Bacteria > Myxococcota_A > UBA9042 > DTJE01 > DTJE01 > DUVQ01. The sequence continues at coordinate 4,937 of CAZHDQ010000174.1, read as the reverse complement.
GAGTTCAGTCAAGACCCCGGCAGACGACTTCGGGTGGACAAAGGCGATTTTCGTCCCATGCGCCCCGGTCCGTGGCGTCTGATCTATCAGCCGAACGCCCTGGGCGGAAAGCCTTTCAAGTTCTTCTTCAATCCCGCTGACTGCGAATGCGATGTGGTGCAACCCTGGGCCACGCTTTTCGATGAATCCCGCGATCGTGCTTTCGGGACAGGTAGCTTCCAAAAGCTCGATATGGACCCCGCCAACATCGAAGAAGACGATACGGACTTTCTGTTCGGCAACCACTTCCGGTTCGCCCGGCTTTACGCCCAAAAGCAGTGAAAATGCCTCGGATGCGGCTTTTAGGTCTGTAACCGCTATGCCGATGTGATCGATCTTGTCAGCCATTTGAAAGTTTTGCCGCCTGTTGTTAGCCTATTTCCGCCGCCTGTTGTCAGCCTAGCTCCGCCGGTCAATGTGCCATTGCAGGGCATCCTGCGCCACGGCGACCGCGTCGGACCAAGATTTACCATTCGTATCCCATTCAGGGTTGTGTTCAAGGTACGCACTCAAGCCGGCATCTGTCATGTCATGCACAGCCAGATTGACAAGCCGTGAAAACTGCCTTGTCTGCCTCGTCATCTGTTGTTCCGGTGAAGCGCTGATTTCGGCCATGACTGCATCGATTTCCGAAAGCACATCCGCGACTCCGGTTCCTTCCGTAGCGATGGTCTGAAAAACGCGATTCTGGTATTTTTTATCGCCCGACAGGCTCAATGCCGTCTTGATTTCGGTCAGCAGCCTGTCCGAGCCAGGCCGGTCTGCCTGATTCAGGACGAATATGTCGCCGATCTCCATCACTCCAGCCTTGAATGCCTGGATTGAATCGCCGTTTCCCGGAACAAGAACCATCAGCACAACGTCTGCAATGGTCATGACGTCGACTTCGGACTGGCCGACGCCGACCGTTTCGATGATCACCGGGTCGTACCCGGCCATGGCCAGAACACCCGCCGCCTCTGCCGTCGATGGGGCAAGTCCTCCCAGCCTTCCACGCGAAGCCATGCTTCGGATGAAGACGCCTGGGTCCTCGGCATGGTCCTGCATTCGCAGTCTATCCCCAAGGATTGCGCCACCCGAAAACGGGCTGGAAGGATCGACAGCGACTACACCGACGCGGTGGTTTTGTTCCCGGTAGAGCCGGATAAGGGAATCGGCTAGTGTGGATTTACCGGATCCAGGCGCGCCGGTTATTCCGATAAACGTCGATGTCTTTGGTTCGTCCCGCACCGCAGCAAGTATTGATTCCCAACCGGGGCGCCTGTCGGTGACGATCGATATCGCCCTGGCAACGGCCTGCTGGTCACCGCTTCTGATCCTGTTAAAGTCTGAGGCCAAGCGCATCGGTCAAGCCCGTCCCGGTATGAGTCCCGCGTTAGCCGGCGCGTTTTCAGTCAGGCAATCGATTACCTCGGCCATTGTCGTACCAGGCCCGAAGATAAAATTGATCCCCGCCTGGTTCAGTGCGGGCCAGTCCTTTTTCGGGATAACCCCGCCGCCGAAAACGATAATTTCGTCCCCGCCCCGTTCGCGCACCAGTTTCACGACTTCCGGGAACAGCCTGTTGTGTGCTCCAGAAAGGCAGCTCAGGCCCAAAAAGTCGACGTCTTCCTGGACGGCCGCAGCCGCGATTGCTTCTGGTGTTTGTCTGATTCCGGTATAGATGATTTCGGCACCGGCGTCCCGCAGCGACCTGGCTACAAACTTGGCCCCACGGTCATGGCCGTCAAGTCCAGGCTTTGCTATCAGGATTCTGATTCTGCGTTTCAAAGCACCACCTCTTCCCTGTATTCTCCGAATACTTCGCGCATGACGTCGCAGATTTCGCCAAGAGTGGCGTATGCCGAAACTGCCTGAAGTACCGGTGGAAACATGTTGGTGCCCGAAGTGGCCGCTGCCTTGACCGCGTCAAGGGCATTTTCGACGGCCGCCCCGTCCCTGGCCTGTCGGACCTGACGCAGCGAACCTACCTGGCTTACCTCGGTGTCGGGGTTGATTTGAAGTATTTCCGGTTCGACCTCGCTGTCTACGGTGAAGCAGTTGACGCCAACAATCTTCCTGATGCCGTCGTCAATCTCCTGACCGTAACGGTACGCCGCATCCTGAATGTGCTTCTGGACAAATCCGTTTTCTATCGCCGCGACCATGCCACCCAACCGATCCACATCCTCGATGTATTTCAGGGATTCAGCCTCGATCCTGTCGGTTTCAGCCTCGATAGCCCAACTCCCACCGAACGGGTCGATTGTGTCTGCGATGCCGCTTTCGTATCCGACAATTTGCTGCGTGCGCAGGGCAAGCCTGACCGAGTCTTCGGTCGGAAGACCCAGCGCCTCGTCGCGTGAGTTTGTGTGCAGACTCTGTGTACCGCCGGCTACTGCCGCCAGGGTCTGAATTGCCACACGAATCGCGTTATTTTCGGGTTGTTGCGCCGTCAGCGTGCAACCAGCCGTCTGTGTGTGAAAACGCAGCATCCAGGATTTCGGGTTCTTTGCCCCGAAACGGTCGCGCATGATCCTGGCCCAGATTCGCCGGGCTGCGCGGAACTTGGCGACTTCCTCGATGAAGTTATTGTGTACGTTGAAAAAGAACGAAAGCCGGCTGGCGAAGGCGTCAACATCTAGTCCGGCCGCGATGGCCGCGTCGACGTAAGCGATCCCGTCGGCCAGCGTGAAAGCGACTTCTTGCACAGCCGTACAGCCGGCCTCGCGCAGGTGATACCCAGATATCGAAATAGAATTCCATTTCGGGACGTTTTTTGTGCAGTAGGCAAAGATATCGGTTATCAGGCGCATCGATGGTCGAGGTGGAAAGATATAGGTCCCTCGCGCAATATATTCCTTGAGGATATCATTCTGTATCGTCCCGCCCAGATCGGTCGCCGGTATGCCGCGACGTTGAGCGACTGTGATATACATCGCCAAAAGGACGATCGCGGGCGAATTGATGGTCATCGACGTGGTTACCCTGTCCAGTGGTATCTGGTCGAACAGGATTTCCATGTCGGCGAGGCTGTCTATCGCGACGCCGACCTTGCCGACTTCGCCACCAGCCATCGGATTATCAGAGTCCATACCAATCTGAGTCGGCAGGTCGAATGCCACCGACAGGCCGGTTTGGCCTTGTTCCAGAAGGTACCGGTACCTGTGGTTGGATTCCAGGGCGGTCCCGAACCCGGCGTACTGGCGCATCGTCCACAAACGCCCCCGGTACATCGTTGGCTGGACACCTCGGGTGAAAGGATAACACCCCGGGAAACCGATCTTTTCGTCGTAAACGTCAGCATTTTGGCCCGCTTCAGAATCGGCAGGCGTATACAGGCGCTTGACCTCGGTGCCCGACACCGTCGTGAACGAAGCCTGTCGTTCAGGCGTCTTTTCAAGAGCCCGGGCGAGTAAACCCTTTTCCCATTTTTCGTTCAATTCTTCGAAAGACACTTCATTGCTCCGCAGAACCTTGTTCAGAAGCCCACCATGTGGCGCCCAACCAGCGCCATGATGACGCCCCGCCAGCGCCTACGCTTCTATTTGTAATGGTCTCTTCCGTCAATGCGGTGTACGAGTCTTTCACCGTGTTTCATCCCAGGATGACTACGCCGCAGTACTTTGGCGTTGCTTCGTTCCTGTCTCAGCTTGGGGTGCTCGGTGAACGGCTCGAACATCAAATTGATGGACATGACCCGCCGTCTCCGACCGACTTAAACCCCAAGTGTCCCGAATGAAAGCGAGTTTCTGTGCGGCACGAACGGTGCTATATGAAAGCCACAGGCCCCCGGTGACGGGGACGTCGATACCACTCTTTTTCGGGAAGGAATGAACATGCGTAAATGGATTCCCCTGATGGCGCTGCTGACCCTGCTGCCGGTAACGGCCGCCGCTCAGCCGGTGTGGACATCACAGGGCGCAGAGTTGCTGCCGGCAGGTTGGGCCCTGGAGCCCATGATCGGCTTCCCAGAGGTGGGCGTACGCTTTCACATCCCCGTCGGCGGGGTCGAGGTCGTTCCGAAGGTCGCCCTGTTCTATGGCGAGGATCTGGCCCTTATGGTGGGAAACTCCCTGGGCGTCCAGGTGAAAATCCCGGTGTACCGCAATGGGATTTGGTCGGTCAGTATCAACCCTGAGTTCAGCCTCCTGCTGGGATACTGGGGCGGGCCCGGCGGCCATTTCAACAACCGGTTCTTTCGTGGCAACGTAACCGGGTTCTCGTTCGGGGTGCGTGTGGACCCCGAGGCGATTGCCACGGTGCGTCCCCTGGAGTGGCTGGCCGTGTATTTCGGAATGCACATCCCGCTAACCTTTTGGGCAACCCCGAACTTCCTGGCCCGCATCCCGATCTTGATGAAGGCAGGCGTGGAATTCACGGTATCGAGGCGTTTCAACCTGTGGGTGACGCCCCTGGACGTTGGCCCGGCAATTTACGCCCGCCGGAACTTCCACGACGTCTGGCTGTCCTACAGCTTCATGGCCGGCGCGGCGATCCCGTTCTAGTTGATGGCAGGTCCTCCAGATTGATTGCCCCCGCCACCGATTTGGGCCACCAAGTGCCGCAAGGTTATGAACTCGCAGTTGTTTTTCGAATCGACTAGAACCTGCAAGCCTTGATTGGTACGTCCAAGGGAGACCGAAAATCATGGAAGGCTGGCAAATGACCTTGATGATCTTGACGGCGGTACTTGTCGGGGCGTTACTCCCGGTGCTGGTGCTGCTGGCACTGACGCTGCAGCGTGCCGCTTTCACCATCCGTGCCGTGGGACTCCGCATGACGGCCACCCTGGATCAGGTGCAGGTCATCGCCGAGCGCGTCGAAAAAATCAGCCGCGGTCTTGAAGGCGGCGAAAAGGACGTGGCGCAACTTATGTCGGCACTGAACAGCATGGCCCACACCGTCGAGCGGAACGC
>CAZHDQ010000173.1:0-6046 GCA_964531595.1 uncultured Anaeromyxobacteraceae bacterium | reverse complement strand
CCGACGTGTTCGTACGCTGTGAGGAATGCCAGGGGCGCCGTTTCAACGAAGCGACTTTGCGCGTCCGGTACAAGGATCTGACTATCGCCGACGTGCTGGATCTGACGGTCGACGAGGCCGTGGACGTGTTCGCGAACACAAAGGCACTGGCCCGTATCCTGGGCACGCTCCAGGACGTCGGGCTGGGTTATGTCGCCCTTGGGCAGCCGTCGCCGACGTTGTCAGGCGGCGAGGCCCAGCGGATCAAACTGGCCCGGGAACTGGCGCGCGTCGCCACCGGTCGCACGCTGTACGTGATGGACGAACCGTCGACCGGCCTGCATTTCGACGATGTTCGCAAACTGCTCGACGTCGTGCAGCGCCTGGTCGACCAGGGCAATACGGTGCTGATGATCGAGCACAACCTTGAAATCCTGAAGGTCGCGGACCACCTGATCGACCTCGGCCCCGAGGGCGGCGAGGCCGGGGGCAGCGTCGTGGCGACCGGTACGCCCGAGGAGTTGGTGGCAATGGACGCGTCCTACACCGGCGTCGCGTTGCGCGAGGTCCTCGGCCCCCGCTGAGCACCCCCTCCACCAATGACGCCCGCAGCGCCGTTTCCGGCCCTTGACAACCCGGCCCGACAGTTCGACGCTTCCAGTGACCCGACACCCCGGAGCCACAATGAAGGCCTCAGCGTCCCTGGTATTCCTGGCCTGCTTCGCCGCGCTCGCGTGCGGCGGCGCGACCACGTCTCGGCAGGGCGACGACACACGCGAAGGCGCAATCGAACTGGCGCAGCGCGGACTGGTAACGGACGGCGTTGACGCGGATGGCGACGACCTCGACTTTGTACGGTTCGAGGTGGCGGCACCTGCAAGCGTGACGATTCGAATCGACTGGGACCGGCCTTCCCTGGAGGCTCGAATCCGTGTCCTGGATTCCCGCGGAAAACGCATCCACGAGGTCGACCACGCACCCGGCACCCCGGTTGACCGGATTGCGCTGGATCTCAGCGACGGTCAGTACTTCCTGGAGATCCTTGCCAAGCGCGGTGCCAGCCCCTACGCCGTCGCGGTGATCCCGGCCTCCGATCTCGGCGCTGACGCGATCCCTCGCCCCGAATGACCCCAATGGACTGTCGGACCCCTGGGGCCTATGCACCCCACCAGGGCATCGAGCCCCCAGTTCTCCCCCCGTATGGAATGGTGACTCCAGAAACCATTTCCCCTTGAAGCGCCAAGGCCTGCGCGCCCTGGGCCGTTTGACAGCCACATGCATACCTGATTATCATGGCACCGATCAAGTCGGGATAGCGTCTGATGAGCCAGTTCGAGGTGATCCGAGACATCGGGGAAACCCTCAAGGAATTGTTGAAGAAGTCCTTCAAGGACGCTGGCTACACTACCGTCACGGTGTCGAACGAGAAACCGAAGAAAGACAACATCAAGAGCCTGCCGGCGGTCAATTTCTACATGTACCATCTGGCCTGGGCGCCGGGCTACAAGGAGAGAACCGACCAACTGGTCACGACGCACGACCGTGAAGGCCATCTGATCGAGTACTACCAGGATGCGCCGGTCTACATGCACGGCCAGTTTCTGGTATCGGTGCATGGCAACTCGCCCGACGAGGAACACGTTTTGTTGGGTCTGGTGATCAAGACGTTTCTGGAAAACCCGATGCTGTTCGGGGACCAGTTGCGCGGCGACTCGTTCATGCCGAACGACAAGTTGAACGTGTTCCCCAACCTGCAGTCAGAATTCAACGATTCCGTTTCGTTGTGGCGTTCTCTGAACGAGGAGGTGCGACCCTCGTTGTTCTATTATGTGAAGTTCCGGATCGATTCGGAGCGCCGTTCCGACGCGTTGAAACGGGTCACTGGCCGGGATCTTGCAATACGTGCGCGGTAGCGTATCGGTCGCGGGGGACCGCCAGCGCCCCTTGGGGGTGTTTTTTCGGCTCACGAAGGAGAAAGCGCAATGGCAACTTCGTACCTGTCTCCCGGTGTCTACGTCGAGGAAGTGGACCGCGGCACGAAACCTCTTGAAATGGTCGGCACCAGCACGGCCGCCTTCATCGGGGAATCGAAGCTCGGGCCAGTCAACCAGCCGACTCTGGTCACCAATTGGTCACAGTACACCAAGCAGTTCGGTGACTTCGCCAGCAGTGAATACCTGGCCCACGCGGTCTACGGGTTCTTCAACAACGGTGGTTCGCGGGCATTCATCCTGAACGTTGGCGCGGGCGATAGCGCCACCGAGAAGGGTGAAAAGGGCGAGAAGACCGAAAAGGTCGAGGCCAAGGGCAAGGCCGCGCTGTACGTCGGGACCGACAACGGCCCCGGCACGCGCACGGGCTTGAAGGCACTCGAAGATGTTGAAGAGATCAACATCGTCTGCGCGCCCGGCCAGACCGACCCCGTGGTCCAGGATGCCGTGCTGTCGCATTGCGAAAACATGCGCTATCGGTTCGCCATCTTGGATTCGCCCGAGGTGATCGAAAAGGGCGGCGTCGACAAGCTGCCCAAGCCTCGCGACAGCAAGTACGGCGCGTACTACTTCCCCTGGATCGAGGTCTACGACCCCGCCAAGGGCAACATCTTCCAGCCGCCCTCTGGTTACATGGCCGGCGTCTACGCCCGGTCCGACGGCGAGACCGGCGTCCACAAGGCGCCGGCGAACGAGATCGTCCGGGGCGCGTTGGGCCTGAAGTACACGATTACCAAGGGCGAGCAGGATCTGCTGAACCCGAAGGGGATCAACTGCATCCGCGCATTCACGAACCGGGGAATCCGGGTGTGGGGCGCCCGCACGATCTCCAGCGATGCGTCGTGGCGCTACATCAACGTCCGCCGGCTATTCAATATGGCCGAGCAGTCGATCGAAGGCGGCACACAGTGGGTCGTGTTCGAACCGAACGACCCGCGGCTGTGGAAACGCGTGACCCGCGATCTGTCGGCGTTCCTGATGCGGTTGTGGCGACAGGGCGCCCTCTTCGGCAAGACGCCTGAAGAAGCGTTCTACGTCAAGTGCGACGATGAAACGAACCCGCCCGAGGTCATCGACGCGGGCCAGATGATCATCGAGATCGGCATGGCGCCGGTGAAGCCGGCCGAGTTCGTGATCTTCCGCATCGGCCAGATGCCGGCCGGCGGCGAGGTCTCCGAGTAGTTGTAGGCGGGTGACGGGAACGGCCCCGGCCATAAGCCCCGGGTCGAAAACCGTTCGCCGGGGTTTTTCGGGGTTCTTGGAAGGTCTGGAGGTGCATGATGGCGAAGAGAGAAATTGATCACATTGGAAATTTCAATTTCAAGGTGGAGATCGAGGGGGTGACCCAGGGCGCGTTCCGCAACGTCGAGGGCCTGGACTCGGAAACGGAGATCGTCGAGTACCAGGACGGTGACGATCTGGTCCTGCGCAAGCGCCCGGGCCGCACGAAATACAGCAACGTGGTCTTGAAGCGCGGCTTCGTGAATTCGGACGAGCTGTGGCAGTGGCGCAAGAAAGTCACCGAGGGCAAGGTCGAGCGCAAGAGCGGGTCGATCATCCTGTGCGGCGACGACGGCGAAGAAATCATGCGCTACAACTTCTTCGAAGGCTGGCCGTGCAAGTGGAAGGGCTTCACTCTGGACGGCAAGGGCACCGACGTCAACGTCGAGGAGATCGAGCTCGCGGTCGAAAAGATCGAACGCGCGTGATCCCGACGGTGCCCAGCCCCCTCGTGGCGACGTGATAGGGGCTGGGCTGGGCCTTTATCCCTGGACGAAAGCGGGTGCATATCATGGCGTTTCGAACCGAATTTGAGTTCACGCTGCCGCGAGGCTACGTGGATAAGGAAGGCAAGGTCCACAATAAAGGGGTCATGCGGCTGGCGACGGCGAAGGATGAAATCCTGCCGCTGCAAGACTACCGGGTCCAGCAAAACCGCGCGTACCTCGTGGTGATCCTACTATCGCGGGTGATCACTAAACTGGGGGACGTCAAGTCGATGAACCCGGCGGTGATCGAGGAACTGTACGCGTCGGACCTGGCGTATCTGCAGGACTTCTACCGCCGGATCAACGAGGACGGTACCAGCCGTGTCCAGGTGGTGTGCCCGGAGTGCAAGCACGGGTTCGATGTCGATCTCGGAGGTGAATTGTCGGTGGGGGAATCATAAGCTACCCCCTGGATAAGCTGTACCAGGAGGTAGCTTACATCGCCTATCACTTCCACTGGTCGCCGGACGAGGTGCTGGACATGGAGCACCGGGAGCGGCAGATCTGGGTCAAGGAGATCTCCGAGATCAACAAGGAGATTAACCAGACCCGGCTAGGCTAGGCGTCTGTCGGAAGGACTTCGGCCTCCCGGCAGATCCGGCGCCACAGCCCCCGCGTTCTGATGCCCCGCCAACCGGCACCCCAGGAGCAGCTCATGCGCGCGTTGCCTCCCGACATCCGCCCCCCCGGTATCTACACCGAGCCCGTTCCAAAGCGACCCGTCGGCATCGAACTAGCCCGCTCGGGTATCCCGGGCTTCGTTGGGCTGGCCGCGCGGGGGCCCGTCGACAGCCCGATCAGGATCGCCTCGATCGCCCAGTTTCTGGACACATTCGGCGATCTGGAGAGTTTCTTGCAGCCTGCGGTCGAGGGGTTTTTCCGAAACGGCGGCCGGGAATGCCACGTCGTCCGGATCGCCCACCGGCGGGGTCGTAGCCCCGGTGAATTCGCATCGTGCGCGGATCGGGTCCTATTGGACGGGCGGGGCACGCCCTCCCTGCATGTCCAGGCGTCCAGCGAAGGCGCCTGGGGTAATGCGATCGCGCTAACTGTCGAGCGGCAACCCCCACGCACACAAACGTTCCTGACGTTGGATGCGCGTATGGGGGCCGACTCTGCAACGGTGCGATCAACGCACGGGCTGGGGCCGGGGACGCTGGTCCGCCTGAGCAACGATGCGGGCGAGACGTTTCGATACGTACGGGGCATTGACGGCAAGGAGGTCCACTGGGACCTTATGCAGCCCTTGTCGGAGGCCCTGGCCGCGTCCGCGCCTACCTACGTCGAGCCGGTGGAGTTCCGGCTGCACGTCGCCACGCCGTTCGCACAGGAGGTCTTTTCTGACCTGTCATTGCACCCGGCAAGCGCATCGTACGTGATGCGAGCCGTCAACGAACGATCGCGGCTGATCCGGTTGGCCCTGGCCGAAGGCGCAGCGGCGACGGGTGCATTTCCCCACGCCGACGACCTGCCCACTGCGATAGACGCGACCGCGCTGACCAGGGGCGCGGACGGCCTGGACGGTGTAACACCAGACGACTTCATCGGAATTTCGGCAGGGCCGGACATGCGATCGGGCTTGATGTCACTGGACGCCATCGAGGAAATTGACCTGCTGGCGGCCCCGGACCTTATGTGGTTGTGGACGAAGAACGCCGGAAATTCCGGAGTCCCATTTTCGAACCGCAGTGATGTCGAGATCGTTCAAGACGCGATGATTTCCCAGTGCGAGCGGCTAGCCGACCGGTTCGCGTTGCTGGACGCCCCGTACCCTGACGACGCCGGTCGGATGAGGGAGTACCGGCTGAACTTCGATTCGCGGTTCGCGGCCTTGTATTTTCCGTGGCTGCGGGTCGAGCGGCACGGGAGCATACGCTCGGTGCCCCCATCGGGGCATATCGCGGGGCTATTCGCCCGCTGCGACGCGGCAACCGGCCCCCACCGCCCCCCTGCTAACGAACCGCTGGAGGACGCGCAGGATCTGACGCTGCTGCTGCGAGACGACGACGTCGGGTTGCTCAACGGGGAAGGGATCAATTGCTTGGTTTCCCAGGGCAACCGCGGGTTGCGTGCCTGGGGTGCTCGTACGGCCAGTTCGGACCCAGCGTGGCGTTACATCAACGTCCGGCGAGTGCTCAACGCGATCAACAAATCGATGAACACCGGCCTTCAGTGGGTCGTGTTCGAGCCGAACACCCCGTCCCTGTGGAAAACCGTCGCACGCAACACGACCGGCTGTTTGATGGAACGTTGGAAAAGAGGATGGTTCCAGGGGGACACGCCTTAGGACGCGTTCTACGTGAGATG
>CAZHDQ010000172.1:0-6049 GCA_964531595.1 uncultured Anaeromyxobacteraceae bacterium | reverse complement strand
CCAACCCGACGACCGGTCCAAGACCGCCCCGAACCAAAAGGCAGGGATGGATATCACCTCCAGCGGCCTGAGTCAAGGACCGCCTTTCATCGAAGGCGCGGAATACGTCCCCTGTTGCCAAGCGTTCTGGCGGCACCGCAACCGTGATCGCCAAGCTTACAAAGCCCGGAAGCGGGCGCAGCACATCGCCTCGACCCGACATCCAGGCAGGCGTTGGGTCCAGAAAATAAGGGCAGTCGGACCCCAGGCCAGCAGCCAAGCGCCCCAGTTCATCCGGCGACAGCAGCCGGCCGCAAGCGTCGTCGAGTCGTCGCAAAACGTGCGCGGCATCAGCAGAACCGCCACCCAGCCCCGCTCCGACGGGGACCCGCTTGTCCAACCTGATAGTGGCATCGTGTCGCCGACCCGTTGCGTCCAGGAAGGCTCGGGCCGCACGCAGCGCGAGGTTGCGCCCGTCTGCGGGCACAGATTCCCTGCCAGGAGACACCGCTAAGTCGACCCGCCCGGATCCGGGCTTCACCGACACCGTCAGTCCGTCCTGCCAGGGGATGGGAACGACAACGCTGCCCAGTTCATGGTAGCCATCGGGACGACGCGGTCCCACATGCAAGCACAGGTTGACCTTGGCGAAGCACGTATCGCGGTCCACGGGTCACGCCCCCGCCAGGTCGGACACCCGGTCCACGATGGCGTCGGGCACGGCCGACACAGTCCGCCACAGGCCTGATCGGACCAGTACGATCCGCATGCCGACGGCGCGTGCCGCCGCGATGTCCACGTCTGTGTCGCCGACCATCACCGCACGTTCCGGGGTCGTACCCAGCGCCGCCAGCGTGCCCCGCATCGCTCGCGGGTCGGGCTTCAGCGCTGGAAAAGAGTCAGCACCGAATGCGACCCTGAAGTGGCGGGACAATCCGAGGTCGTCCAGGATCTGCCGAACCAGGGGAGCCGGCTTGTTGGACAGCACCCCCAGGGCCAGGCTACTCAGCGCCTCCAGACCCTCAACAACGCCCGGGTACGGTCTGGTCATATCAACCCGATGCGCACCGTAATAGGCCCTAAAATTCGCCAACGCCACATCGAAGTCCGGATCGTCGACAGGGCAGACCGTCCCGGCGATCAAGTGGCGCGCACCCTGCCCCACGTGGGTCTTGACCGTTTCCAGGTCCAGCGCCGGCAGGCCACGTATCACTCGCGCGTGGTTGACCGCGGCCTGGAGGTCAGAAAAAGAGTCCAGCAGAGTGCCGTCCAGATCGAACACGATTGCGTCGGCGCCGTTGAGGATCGGATGCACTAGCGCCCCCCTTCACAGGACGTCCGGTGACCACCCACAGGCACCGCCTCGCCCAGGTAATCCGCATCGTCGACGCCAGAGATTCGCACGGGCACGATGTCACCGGGCTGCACGCCCCGGGCGTTCCATCGCAAAACGCCGTCAACCTCGGGCGCCTGGAACCAGAAGCGTCCCTCGGCAGGTCGCCCGCGCGTCCCAGGAAACTCGACTAGCGCCGCGTGGACCTGCCCCACCTGTGCCGCACGCTGGGTGCCGGCAATCCGACTCAGCAGGTCCTCCAGTTGCGCCGCCCGCGCGCGCCGCACCCGAACCGGTACCTGGCCTGCCAGACCCGCGGCGTGGGAGCCTGGCTCGGGCGAGAATGGGAAAACGCCCGCCATCTCGAAGCGTGCCGCCTCCGCGAACGCCAGAAGGGCCGCGAACGCCTCCTCTGTTTCACCCGGGTGGCCGACCAGGTAGGTCGTCCGCAGCACGACGCCCGGCACCCGCGATCGAATGTGCTCGACCATCCTCAGCAGTTCTCGCGCCGTAGTGCCGCGACGCATCGACGCCAGCACCCGGTCGTCGCCGTGCTGCACCGGAATGTCCAGATAGTTCAGGACGCGCGGTTGCCCTGCCATCAAATCCAGCAGTGCATCGTCAATGCCCCGTGGATACAGGTACATCAGCCGGATCCAGTCCAGCCCGGGCACGGCGTCCGCCAGTCGCCCAACAAGGTCTGCAAGAGACGGCGCCCCCGGCAGGTCCGTCCCGTAGTGACTCAGATCCTGGGCCACCAGAACCGCCTCGCGCACCCCAGAGGCCGCCAGAGCCTGCGCCTCGGCAATCACGTCGTCGACCGGACGACTGTGCTGCCGGCCCCTAATCCGCGGAATGATGCAAAATGAGCATCTTCGCGAGCACCCATCCGCGATCTTCAGATAGGCACTGCGCGCGGGCGTCGTCACCAACCGCGGGTTGCTTGCCGTCGGCTCGGGCGAGCGCCCTACAGGCCCGTCACCCCCCAGTCGTCCCCGAAGCGCCAGCAGATCGTGTACCCCGACGAACACGTCGGCCCGGGGAACGGCGGCCTGGATCTGGTCCTTGAACAACTGCGTCATGCATCCGGCCGCAACCAGCCGCGCGTCCGGATGCATCCGTCCAGCTACGTCGGCCAACACCGCCAACGATTCGTCGCGCGCCGCGGCCAGGAAGCCGCAGGTATTGACCAGCACTACGTCGGCATCCTCGGGCTCGGACGTCAGAGCGTACCCGTGGGACAACAGGTCCCCCAGCATCACTTCGGTATCGACGCGATTCTTGGGACAGCCCAGCGTGACGGCCCAGACGGTTCCGAAGACGCGATTCGGGGTGCGGCGTGACGTGCGCGAAGACTTCATTCGGAACCGATCTCCTCGACTCGGACGCCGGCAGGTACCTTGAAGTCAAAGCCCTTGGCCGGCAGCGGCTTGAAGGAAGGTTGGTCAAACCAAAGATGCGATACGTTGCCGACCGGGTCCTCGACCTCGGTCTGCGGGGTCTCGCCGGTTGCGGGATCGACCCACAACGTCACCGAACGGTAGTTCGCTACACCGCTCTTCGGTACCAGTTGAACCGGCAGCAACCCGTCGGCGGCAGCACCGCCGATCGTCGCGATAAAGACCTCGGATAGCTTTGCGGTGCCGGTCAGGAAGCCAAGCGCTTGGAACAGGTCTGACCCGGCTACCGGCATCCGAAACGCAACGCCTTCCGCAACGTCGTACGACCACAAAATTTGGCCATCGCTGACGTAGTGGACCGCGTCGGGCACCTTGTAGTCCCAGCGCATCATCCCAGGTTTCTTGAAGTACACCGTCCCCGACCGGGTGAACGTACGCCGCGGACTGCGACGCTTGACGACCTGCCTGAAGGCGGCGCGGTAGTCCAAGACCTGATCGTAGAAAGCTTGGACCTTCGCGACCAGCGCGTCCGCAGAGATTCCCGCATCGGTCCCGACTTTCGGATCCGGGTCGGGCGCCTGGGCCAAGGCCGGCAGTGCGGCCCACGACAGGCACGCGACCAAGACTGCTGCGAACGTGATTTGTCGTCCGTTCATGGCTGGCGATTCTAGCGGTTTTGCCGCCGCGTCGCCAGTTCGGGGGATGCCAGAATCAGTCGCCTCGCCCGGGTGGGTGATTCCAGGGCACCCCTTGACGACCGGCAAGACCGATTTACATTGTCCAAGTGACGGGCGTCGAGGTCGTCAAAAACTTGTGAAGGCCCGACGTTCCGGACGGTTGTAGCAAAAGTAAATACACAGGGGGACGCTATGTCGATTCAAAGGTGGGATCCGCTCCGCGAGTTTGAAAAGTTGCATGACGAGGTTGATCGCCTGTTCCGGACGTCGGCGCCCACGCGTACGATGACCCAGGAAAGTTGTGCGGTCGCCGTCGACATCCTCGAAAACACCGAGGAGGTCGTTTTGCGAGCCGAGGTTCCGGGAGTCAAGGCCGACGACGTTTCGGTCCGAGTCGAGGACAACATCCTGACGATCGAGGGCGAAAAGAAACTGCCCGACGCCGAGGCGAAGGACGCGTACCTGCGGATCGAACGGTTCTACGGCAAGTTCACGCGGTCGTTCACGCTGCCCATCTACGTTGATTCGGCGAAGATCTCGGCCGAGCACAAGGACGGAATCCTTACGCTGCGGCTTCCGAAGCGGGCAGAAACGAAGCCTCGCCAGATCCAGATCAAGGTGGCTTGACGGCGAATCGACGTGGCACTGTGCTCATCGCGCGGTGAGGGTAACGCCGCGTTGGCCTTGATCGCAAATGTGGATCTGGGCCAACGCGGCAAAATCCGGGCAATGGTTTTACAGGCTTCCCGCCGTGGCGCGCTGCAGGTTCGCGTACGAGATGTAGTAGTCGAGCAGTGCGACTTGGTAGTCGGCACGGGCTCGCGTCAGCGTGCTCTGGGCATCCAGCACCTCGACTGACGTTGCGGTCGCAGCCTCGTACTTCCGCGTGACCACCCGCAGGTTCTCCTCGGCGGATGTAATCTGCGACCGGTCTGCATCCATCGACGAGCGGGCCTGCTTCAGGTCCAGCCAGGACTTGCGCACGTCAAGCATGATTCCGTCGCGTGCCAGGTCAATGGCAAACCTGGCCTTCTCGTGGTCGCGCCCGACCGCCTTCATCTGGAACCAGGTGTTGCCCCAATCCCAGAAATTCCATTGGAGCACCGCGCCCACGAACGCCGAATCCTCGCGCTGGAACTTGGACCCTTCGAAATGGGTGTACCGGAACACTGCGGCAATCGTCGGGATCAGCGCGCCCACGGCCGCCTGTTTTCCCGCAGCCGCCATCCGAACCTGTTGGTCAATGGCTCGTCGTTCGGGCCGCTCGGACAGGGCCCGTTCGACCAACTGCTCCTCGGTCATCGTCAGTTCGGCCGGTGGGTCGGGATAGTCGCCAACTGGAACCGTCGCGTCGTCGATGGGCCGTCCCATCTTGACGTTCAGCGCCGATCGCGCCAGAGCAACACCCGAAAGGACGCGAGAGTGCTGTTCAAGAACTCGGGCCAGCGCCGTTTCCGCCCGCAGCACGTCGTCTCGACCGACCAGGCCGGCATTATGGAAAGACTGCGCGGTCTTCAGATGCGCCTGGACCTGCTCGATTCCGAACTGCGTGACTTCGACCATGCGCAGTGCAGACATCAGCTTGAAAAACACCTCGGTAGTCTGGAACACGACCGTCGCCTGCTTTGCGGCCTGATCGAAACGCGCGGCCTCCAGCGCCGCCCCCTGCATCCGATACAAATTCGCCAACGCGTACAGAGGCGTCAACGGCTGCACCGCCTGCACGTTGACCGACCCGGTTACTTGCTTCTGGACCTCCATCGGCTTGGCCAATTCGGCGAACGACTGGAAGAACGAATCCGGAATTATCGCACCTAGGTCGCCCAGATCATCCTTCGTAGGCAGGCTCGCGGGGTCGACGAATTGGACACGCGTCGCCTTGTCCCAGTACTGGATGCTCGCATCCAGGGTAAGCCTCGGTGCCATCATTCCGATCGCACCGGCCTTGCGATCGGCAGCCTTGTCGACATCAGCACGCGCCATGTGCAGTTCCGGCGCGTGCCCCAGCGACAGGCGAACCGCGTCCTCCAAAGTGACTTCGCGCACCTGCGCAGTCGCATTGGCGGCGACTGCAACCAGCACCAAAGCCCCCAGCAACCCGCTACGCCACATGGCCCCTCCCGTCGGAAACCGCAAACGCGACACACTAGCTCCAAGAACCCAGGTCGGCAATTCGCAGCCGGTCCGATGTTAATCGACCGATTAGCACCGATCAATCCCTCAGCGGAAAATCACGGTCAAAATGGGTATTCGTGGGTGGCGGCCCTTGACATGCGGCGTTCAAGCCCCATTTGTTTCGGCCATGAGCGAGCGCGACTTCTACGCCATCCTCGGGGTTTCAAAAAGCGCGGACCGCGAGGAAATCAAAAAATCCTATAGGAAACTTGCTGTCCAGTTCCATCCCGACAGAAATCCCGACAACCCCCAGGCATCCGAAAAATTCCGTGACGTTGCCGAAGCTTACGACGTACTTTCCAACCCCGAAAAGCGCCGTATCTACGACCGTTTCGGTGAGGCTGGCCTGAAAGGCCGTGGCCAAGACGTCAACGCCGAGGACATCTTTGCACGATTCATGGACATGTTCGGCGGTTTTGGCGGCGGCGGCGGCCTCGGGGATCTCTTCGGCGGTGGCAGGTCAAGAGGCCGGCCCGGCAAGGGAC
>CAZHDQ010000171.1:0-6049 GCA_964531595.1 uncultured Anaeromyxobacteraceae bacterium | reverse complement strand
AGACCATTGCCGCCAACACATCACGGCCGCCTGGCAAGGTGCCGGCGCCATCCGACCCTTGCATCGTAGGCCTCTCGGGGCAAGAATCGCCCGTCGGTAGGAGGGTTCGTGCCTCAACTTGCGAGTCCCAGAATTGCAGGCGTCGGCGCACGGTGTGCCTTCGGCGACGGCATCGCCGCGTTGCAGGAAGGCTTGGTCCAGGCACGCTGCGCCCTGGCCCACGGTCCATACGCGCATTTCGTAGGCGCGATGCCCGCCGCGACGGACGCATCGACGGGTTCGCCTGACCCCAGAATGGACGCCATCGCCGCCGTAATCGACACCGCCTGTACCAGCGCGGGCTTTGCGCCCGGATGCGCCACTGGCCCAGACACAATTCTCGTCGTCGCCAGCACCAAGGGGGACATACGCGGATTGGCTTCGCCGCTTGGACCCGTTTCCCTGGGCCCCTTCCTGGACCGGATCCGGCGCCGGATCGGCCACAGCGGCCACGCCGAACTGGTTTCATGCGCCTGCGCATCTGGCGGTGTCGCGGCCACCCGGGCCATGGCATTGATAGCCGCCGGTTGGGGACGGCGCGCCATCGTGCTCGGCGTCGACTGGCTAGATTTGTTCGTTCTAGACGGTTTCGCGTGCCTTGGCGCTATGTCGACTGCCCCTGCACGGCCGTTCGACGACGCGCGGGACGGCATGTCGATCGGAGAGGCAATCGCCGCCGTGGTTCTGGTCGAAGACGACCGGCCGGGTGTTCGCATTACAGCCGCCGGTCAAAGCTGTGATGCGTTTACCGTTGCCCGACCGGCCGACGACGGATCCGGGCTGGTGCTGGCAATCCGTCAGGCATTGGGTACCGCAGGTCCAGGCACCGTCGACGCGATCTGCGCCCACGGTACGGCCACAGTCGTCAACGACGCGATGGAATTGGCCGCGTTCCAGACAGCGTTCGCGGGCGATCTACCGCCGGTATTCGGAATCAAGGGGGCAATCGGGCACACTCTGGGGTGCGCGGGCTTACTGGAAACCATCGCATGCGCCCTGGCCCTGGAACACGGCTTCCTGCCTGGCACCGTCGGGTTCGGCGCGACGTCCTCCGGCCTGGATGTGACCACGACGACCCGGAAAGTGGCCGCCCGACGCCTGCTAAACGTGAACTCGGGTTTCGGTGGCATCAACGTGGCACTGGTGCTGGACCGCACTGATTGACCGCACGTTTTGATGGTGCCGAACGCGGGGCAACCGCCTGGCCCTGGGGTGGAATGCCCGCCCAGTTACAGTGACGCCCCGGACCACAACCCGGGACATGGAGGCGCAATGCGCGCGACCCTGCTGGCAGCAGCGTTCGTTGACCGGACCGCGACGGTCGGGCCGGACGGGCGGCGCATCTGGAACCCTGGTGGCGAGGACGTGCCGCCAGATGCCCGTTCGTTCTTTCCCGACTGGCCACGCTTTTCCCGGGCGGATCGCCCCAGCCGCTTCGTGCTGGCCGCCTCGACGCTGCTTCCTGCGAAGCTGCTGGCGGCGCCATCCTGCGTCGCTGTGATGCTGGGTTCCCGCACGGGTTCCTTGGACGCCGACCGGGCATTCGTAGCATCTTGTGCCGACCGGCCGTTGCCGTCGCTCTATTCGCGCACACTGCCATCGACACCCGGCGCCGAACTGGCCATCCTGCGCGGGTGCCACGGCCCGAATTGTGCCTTCGTCCAGGACGCCGCGCCCGGGATGCGCGCGGTAGCGGCGGCGATTGCGGAACTGGATGCCGACCGCTGTGACGCCGCCATCGCCGGCGAATACGACGCAGTCGAGGGCACGCCTGGCTCCGGCTGGGCCTGCCTGATGCTGCTGGGGCGGTGGTCGTTGTCCGGCCCGGCTACGATCGAGGTCATCCGCACCGCCTCCGACGCCAACGACGCGCTCCCGGCGCGCAGTCCCCTGATGGATCTCGTCGACTTCCTGTACGATCCTGCGGCGCCGCCGGAACGCGAAGTAGCATCGTCCGGCGCCGGAAGCCGCCTGGCGCTGGTCGCCCGGCGCAAGCGAGGTGCATTTTGAGGGTCCTGCTGGTCTCGGCCAACCGGGAGCATCAACCGCAACCGGTGTTCCCCATCGGCATATCCTACGTCGCCCGGGCGCTTGAATCCGACCACGACGTCCGCCTGGCAGACGTGCTTGTCGACGGCCTGGACGGCCTAGCCATCGCGATCGCGGATTTCGCACCCGAACTGGTCGGCCTATCGCTGCGTAACGTGGACGACACGCGACCCGGCGGGCACACACAGGTGGCCGGATACCGGGAGGTTGCCACCGCCATCCGCCAGGCCACAGACGCGCCACTGGTACTGGGGGGTTCGGCCTACACCCTTTTTCCCGAACGCTACCTGGCCGAACTGGGCGCGGACTACGGCATCGCGGGCGAGGGCGAACACATGCGTCTGCTCGTAGATGCTCTGGCGGAGGGCCGTGACCCGGACAGCGCCTGCGACGGTGCCGGCATCCCGGGGCTTCACCGCCCCGGACGACCGGCATTTCCAATCACCCACTGGCACGGCCCCGTAGGTCACGCGCAGGCCGCGGAACGCCTGCTGAACGAATACCGGACCACCGGCGGCATGCTCAACGTCCAGACCAAGCGCGGCTGCTCCATGCGCTGCTGCTACTGCACATACCCGGCGATCGAAGGCCGACGACTGCGCAATCACCCGTCGGATGGGCTGGTCGACGAGGTCGAACGTTTGGTTTCTGCGGGCGCTCGCTACCTGTTCTTCGTCGATTCGGTGTTCAACCTGGACCTGGAACACACCGCCCGGATGGCCGAGGAGATGATCCGCCGCGACATCCTCGTCTCTTGGGCCGGTTACTTCGCACCCAACCGCCTGACGCCTGATTACGCGAAACTGCTGCGGCGCGCGGGGCTGACGCACGCAGAGTTCGGCACGGAATCGCTGTCCGACCCGGTGCTGAAGGCCTACGGCAAGCCGTTTTCCGTCGACGACGTCCTGGCCGCCCACGATGCCCTGGGGCAGGCCGGCGTTCACCGCGCGCACTTTTTGATAATCGCCGGACCCGGTGAAACGCAGGCAACGGTCGAAGAAACGATAGCCGTGTCGCGCACGCTGCCCGAATCGGTGTTCTTCCCGTTCGTCACGATGCGCATCTATCCCGGAACACCCCTACAACGACGCGCGGTGGCCGAGGGCGTAATCGCCCCCGACGACCCGCTGTTCGAGCCGGTGTTCTATCGGTCAAAGGACGTACCCGTCGAATGGCTGGCGGAACGCATGCGCCAGGAAGGCGAGGCCCGCATCAATTGGGTGTTGGACGAATCGCTGGATCGGATGGCCGGCTTGGTCGCACGGATGCACGCCCGCGGCCACCTGGGTCCGTTGTGGGAGATGCTGGCGAGGTAGGTCCCTGGCAGCGCCAGGCGATGGATTCTGAGCACCCTAACGGTTGAGCCTCCGGTCCTAGTCTGGTAGATTGTTTCGCCCTGGACACCCGGGGGTTTCCGTTTGGTTCGCCACGCCTACGTCACCGGCATCGGGATTGTCAGCCCGATCGGCCATGACCCCAAGACCTTCCTGGAATCCCTGCGCGCCGGGCGCTCCGGAATCGGACCGATTTGCGCGTTCGACGCAACCCCGTTCCGCAGCCAGGTTGCCGGCGAAATTCACGACTTCGATCCGTCAACCGACTTGTCCCCAGACGAAATCACCCGTCATCCCGACCGGTATCTGCTGATGGCGCTTGTAGCGGCGCGACGCGCGTTAGCCGCCGCCGGGTTGCCGGACAACCTGGGCGGCGACCCCCGCACCGCTATCGCCGTCGGCACTTGCAACGGCGGCCTTCGAACCGGTGAGGCACTTTGGCAAATCCTGCTGGGACAGGCCCCAGGACCGATGGACCCGGACCGTGTCCGCGACATCCGAAACGGCACGCTGGGGGTCGCCATCGCCGCGACGTTCGGGATCGCCGGCCCATGCACTGTTGTGACCACCGCATGCGCCTCGTCGACGAACGCCCTGGGCATCGCCCTGGACCTGATCCGGGACGGCGAGGCGGACCGCGTGCTGGTTGGCGGCTCCGACGCGCTATGTCTGACCACGTGCGCCGGGTTCTCGGCCCTGAAGGCGCTGGCCAACCCTGGACCATGCACCCCGTTCTCGGGCGAGGCCGGCGACTGGGGAATGACGCTTGGCGAAGGTGCCGCGTTCTGGGTGGTCGAGGCAGACGAGGCGGTGACGGGACGCGGGGCGCCCTTTTTGGGCGAAATAGTTGCCTACGGTCTTTCCGGAGATGCCTACCACGCCACGTCGCCTGACCCCGCTGGTAACGGTGCGTTCCGTGCCATGCATGTTGCCATGGAAAGGGCCGGTGTAAAACCCGGGGACTTGGGCACCATAAACGCCCACGGTACCGGCACCGAGGCCAACGACCGGGCCGAGGCACGGGCGATTCGCCGCCTTGCCGGCGACACTACCCTCCCGGTCAGTTCCACCAAGTCGTTCCTGGGTCACGCGCTGGGCGCCGCTGGCATCCTGGAAGCCACCGCCACCCTCCTTTCGATGAACGCCGGCATCGTGCCCCCGACACTGCGATTTTGTGCCCCACGCCCCGGCGTCGATCTGGACGTCGTCGCGAACGTTCCGCGATGCCTCGACTACGACTACGCGCTTTCCAACGGCTTCGGCTTCGCCGGCAACAACGCGTCCATCGTGCTTCGGCGTCCTGGGGGCCCGCAAGTGGCCCAGAATGAGCGCGCCCAGGGCCCCGTCGTCATCACGGGCGTCGGCGCCGTGACCCCCCTCGGGCTGTCCGCGACCGACCTGGTCAAGGGACTTGATGCAGGTCGTTCCGGCATCGGCCCGATCGAACGATTCAACACTGCAGGATGTCGCTGTTCACGCGGCGGCCTGGTGCCCGATTTTGACCCCAGACGCCAGGACAGGCGTCTGGATCTGGCCTCGATGAATCTTATCAATCGATATGCCACCCTCGCCGCCCGCGAGGCGCTTGACCACGCTCGGGTACCCTTACGGCCCCGGGCGCTTGAACCCGTGGGACTGGTCCTGGGCACCCATGCCGGCCCGTCAGAGGCCACTTTGATGAATCGTGTCTGGGCCACTCCACAACACGTCGCGGACGTCAACGCGTTCGCCGAGGTCGTCCCGAACGCAGTCAACGGCCAAGTGTCGATCGCGCTGTACTTGAAGGGACATAACACCCATGTCTCACCGGGCCAGCATGCCGGGGCGGCTGCGCTGGTCAACGCTGCACGTGCGGTTCGCGACGGCTACGCAGATTCCATTGTGGCCGGGGCGGCGGACCAGTTGTCCGAAACGCTCTTCCGAACCAGCGACGCGGTCGGCTGGCTTTTGCCCGACGGCGCCACTGAAACACCTGCCGAAGCCCGGAAGCCTGGAGAAGGCGCGGCGATGCTGCTGGTCGAAAATCCGGCCACCGCCGCCACGCGCAACGCCCCGATCCTGGCGCACATCGTCGGTTGGGCCGAAAGCGCCCGTCCCGTCCACGTGCCCGACGCGGTCGCCGACGCAAATCGCCTTGAGGCCACAATACGCCTGGGCCTGAGGCGCTCGAAATGGGTCCCTGGCGACGTAACAACGGTCGTCCGCGCACCGATACACGCAGCGGCAGCGGACGTCGAAGATCGTGCAATACTGGCAGTTTTCGGCGCGGTGGCCCATTTTCGGACCGATACCTCGACCGGCGTGCTCGAGGCGACCGGTGTGCTGGTCCCGCTCGTCGCGCTGCTGACCCGTGGGCAGGCTGGCCGTGCCCTGGTGTTGGCGACCTCGGAAGACGGCGCCGCAACGGTGCTTGCCCTGGAAGTCCGGGGGCAGACATGACGGTTGCCGACCGGGTCGCGATCACCGGGCTCGGTATCATATCGGCCCTGGGTATCGGGCAGGATCACTTCCGGGACGCACTGCGCACCGGCCGATCCGGCATACGTCCGCTGGCCGGTGTCGATACTGCCTCGCTTGTGGCGCGCCATGCTGGACGTGTTTCGGGATTCATTCCACATCCAGCGTCG
>CAZHDQ010000170.1:0-6095 GCA_964531595.1 uncultured Anaeromyxobacteraceae bacterium | reverse complement strand
CGCCCTCCGGAGGCATTCTCGGCCATGTGACGACGCGATCCAGCCGGGAGACATGCCCGATTCCACCCGAACGACCCGCTCCAGCCACGCCAGGGCCCCTGGTTCGACCATCCTATCCAGGCCGGCCGCCCGTTTCGGGGATGAAAGTTCCTACACGCATTGGTGGCCTCTGAGGGGCTCACCTCTGCGGTCAACTGGAACTCTTCTCCCAGGATGATATATGCCTCTTGGGGTATGATCGTCACCCCAGTCACCTGGGTAAGGGTCACGGTAACCAGGCAGGTATCCTGGAAACCTCCATCAACAGTGGTGGCGGTGATGGTGACTTGACCCTCCCCCCTGGCGGTGACCACGCCCGCTCCGTCCACAGTGGCTATTTGGCTGTCACCGCTCTGCCAGATGACCGCCTGGTTGGTGGCATCATCCGGGAGGATGGTGGCGTGGATGGTGGTGCTCTGGCCCGAGCTGAGGAGCACCGCTGAGGGAGCGAGGGAGAGACCGGTGCCTGCCTCCTTCACGTTTACCAGGCAGAAAGCAAAATGGCCACCGTCCACGGTGTGCACGCTGATCTGGGTCTGGCCGGAGCTGACTCCCTCAACCAGCCCTTCGCCATCTACGGTGGCCACACCAGGGTGGCTCGAAGCCCAGGTGAGCTCCTGGTTGGTGGCGTGGGCGGGAGCTACTATGGCCACCAGTTGGCGAGTGGCTCCGGTGTTCAGATCCAGGTTGAGCAGATCCAGGGAGACGCCAGTAACAGGGATCACACAGATGCCGCCCGAACAGACCGATCCTGCACCACACGGGTGGTCACACTGGCCACAGTGGGCAAGATCCGTGTGGGGATCAATACAAGCTCCATCACACTCAATGAGGCCATCAAGGCACACACAGGATCTCTCGCTACACTCCCGGTCCTCAGGGCACTGGTTACCGCACTGGTCACAGTGCATGGAGTCACTTGATTGATCCACACAGCTCCCACCGCAATCGGTGAGACCCAGTGAGCAGGTGAGAGCGCACTCACCATCATCACAGACCATGCCGCTGGGGCAGGCATGATCGCACTCTCCACAATGGTCAGGGTCCCTTGCCAAGTTTACACACTGACCGTTACAGGTAATCTGCCCTTCAGGGCAGCTAATTACACACTCCCCTCCTGTGCATACCATGCCAACGAGGCAGGCATGATCGCACTCTCCACAGTTGAAGGGATCATAGGCCAGATTGACACACTGACCGTCACAGATAGTCTGCCCTTCAGGGCAGCGGTAAACACACTCTCCCTCTACACACACATGACCATCATCGCAAGCAATGCCACAACCCCCGCAGTGGTCAGGATCGGTGAGGAGATCCACGCACCCGCTCCCCACACAAAAATATTCAACCGCAGAGCAGACGTCCTGCCCCTGCAGCCCCCCATCATCATCCAGTGGCTGTGAGCCCCCATCAGAGAGAGCAGCATCGATGAACAGCTCCGCATCAATCTCGTCGCTTCCGTCGCTCCCGCAACCTGAAACCCCCAAGCTCCAAACCTGCAGAATCATTGGCACAATGAGGAAAAAGAGGCTTTTGCCATTCAGCTTCTTTTGATTCAGATGATTGGAAACTATTGGATCACCATCGTAACTACTCATCTCAGATACACTCCTTCGTTCATGTGGCATGCCTCCAAAGCGGTCCAAGCATAGGGGGTCGCCCGGCGGGTGTCAATCGACGCCCGGGGCCCGCGATGGTACATTAGCGCGCTTCAACGATGGGAAAGCGCAGCCGTGGTCCCGCAAAAAGAAGCCGCCGAAACCCGCCTCCGAGACGACCTCCCCTGGATCGCCGGGCTGGTGGCCCTGATCGCGTTTGTCCACCTGCCCGTGCTGGCCGGCGGCAGTCTCTTCTTCAATGACGTCACCGAACTGAACGTGCCGCTGCGCCACTTTTTCGGGGCCGCGTGGGCCCGGGGCACGTTCCCATTGTGGGCGCCGGGCGTCTATCTGGGCTTCCCGATCTTCGCCGAGGGCCAGGGCGGCCCGCTGTACCCGCCGAACTGGCTGTTCGCGCTGATGCCGGCCTGGAGGGCGTACGGCCTTCTGTTCGTCGGCCATCTGGCGGTCGCGGCCGTCGGCACGTTCCTGTTCCTGCGGCGCCACGTCCAGCGGCCTGCGGCGTTCATCGGTGGCGGCCTGTACGCACTGACCGGCTACATCGCGGTACATCACATGCACCTGAACATGGTCCAGGCGGCGGCACTGACGCCGGTCGTGCTGGCTGCGTTCGAGCGCATGCTGGCCACCGGTCGGTCTCGCGACCTGGCGTGGACAGCGCTGGCATTGGGCCTGCTGGCTCTGATCGGCCACCCGCAGACGACGATCCAGGCGGGCGCGACGCTGGTCGGGTACGCGGCGCTGCGCATCGGCGGACTGCCCGGGAACGTGTGGCGGCCAGCGACGGTCTCGACGGTCCTGGCGGTGCTGTTGGGCGCCATGCTGTACGCGATCCACATACCGCCGGCGCTGGAACTGGCCCACGACTCGGTGCGGGCCGTCGGACTGCGCACCGCCGAACAGATGGCCCAGCACCTGACCGCCCAGGCGCTCGCCGCCGCGGTAGTGCCCTCGGCGTTCGGGACCGCCGGCATGGGGACCGCCTGGCTGAACCCCGGGGGCATGCCCCGTCCGATGCTGGACCTGTTCCTGGGTGTCGGGACGCCGGTGCTGGCGCTGCTGGCGGTGCGGTCCCGGCTTCGGCTGGCGTGGATCGCGCTGGCCTGGAGCGCGTTCTTCCTGGTGTTCACGATGGGGCCGCTGGCGGTAGGCGTGCCCGAGGTCTATCGGCTGCCGGTGCTGGACGGCCTGCGCTTCCCCGACCGTTTCAACCTGCAGATCGCCCTGTTCGCCGCCCTGGCCGCGGCGGCCGGGGTCCAGGCGGCCATGGACCGCCGGATACGGGCGCGCGACGTGGCCATCGCCGTGGCGACCGTAGTGCTGTTCGCCGGGACCGTGCTGGCGTGGACATACCGTCGGGGGAGCGGCCCGGTGCTGGGCGCCGAACTGGCGCGGGACCTGGCCATCGCCGCGGCGGCCCTGGCGGCCGTGTTCGTCGGCGCATTGGCAGCCACCCGCCATCCCCGGTGGGCGGCGTTCCTGATGGCGTTTGGCGCGCTGCTGCCCCTGGCTGACTTCGGACACCGGCAGGTCCCGACGATCGCCCCGTCGTACTGGGACGACCCGATGACGGTCCAGGCGATCCGGACCGCGCGCTGCCCGGACGGCCCGTGTCCGTTGGAGCGGCGGCTGGACCGGGTCGCGTTCCGCCGGGTGCCGGCCCACTACCTGAAGGCGGGCTGGCTGATCGACCGCAAACGCTACGCCGGTACGGTCGATTCTTTGATCTACAACCTGCCCCTGCTGTACGACCTCCCCGCGGTGGACGGCATCCTGCCACTGCGGTCGCAGGAATTCCTGGACGTGTACCAGCCGCTGGTCCGTGATCGGTCACGCTCGCTGGGGGTGTTCGGCGCCCGGTGGCTCGTCACGACCGTCCGGCCGACGGCCCCGGGGATGCGCCGGCTCCTCGATGGTCCGGTGTCGGTCTGGGAGGACCCGAACGCCCTGCCCCGGGCCTTCGCCGTCCACGCGTTCGAGGCCATCGCCGACCCGAAGGCACGCGCCGCGCGTGTCGTCGAGGGGACCGGTCTGCGCGATACCGTCGTCCTGGATACCCCGCCCGAGGGATTTACCCCGGCACCGCCGCCCGAGGACACGGCATCGACGGTTCGGGTAGCCGACTACACCGAGAACGCCGTCACGCTGGAGGCATCGATGGCCGCCGACGGCCTGGTCGTGCTGCTGGACCGCGACTACCCGGGCTGGCAGGCGCGCATCGACGGCCGGCCGGCGCCGATCCTGCGAGCCAACCACCTGTTCCGGGCGGTGCCCGTGCCGGCGGGCGAACACAAGGTCACGTTCTCGTTCTCGCCCCGCAGCCTCGTCCTCGGCGCCATGGGATCAATCCTGGCGCTGACGGGGATCCTCGGCCTGTTCGCCCTGGATCGGTTCCGCAGCCGCCGGCGCGCCCCGGATGTGCCGTTCCCGACGTCGGGTCCTCCCTGGGCGCCACGGGGTTGGCGCCGTACGCTGCCCTTCCTGCTGATGGCCGCCTGGCTGGTGTTTTCGGTTGTAGCGTTGTGGGCCAGGTGGAAGGCGTCGTTCGTCACGTTCACTGGCTGAGCAAGGACACGGAAAGGACTACAGCGCCTTGGCGGCGACCTCGGAGACGAACGCCTCCGGTCCCAGAGGACGCCCGGTGGCTCGGTTGACGAACTCCTCCCACCGATACCGCATGCCGGGCGCGAACACGGCGTCGATCAGAGTACGGCCGACCTCCGGGTGCCCGGAGTACGACATCGCCCAGGCCGGCCCTTCGTGGTCGATCTTCTTCGCCAGCATCGCCCGCAACTGCGCCGCGAACAGTTCGCCCAACAGGTAGTTGTGGTAATAGACCGGCGCGATCGTGAAGTGCGGCTTGGCGGCCCAGTCCGGCTGGGCCCGTCCCGCCGGCCGCTTCAGCATCTGGATGCGTTCGACCGTGTCCCACCACAGCGCGTTCAGGTCCTGGTCCGGGTCCTCGTACATCGCCCGCTCGAACGAGAACATCACCATCGCCCAGCGGGCGAAGATCAGCTGCTCGCGCCGCCGCTGTTCCAGGATTGCCGGACGCGCCTTCGCCACCGCTTCCGGGTCGGCCCCGGCCCGCTCGACCAGCCAGGTCGGGTTCTTGGCCAGCGCCCCCATCTGCATCGCGATGGCCTCGGTCGTGAAGATGTGGGCGGCCTCGCGCAGGTTGAACGGCAGGCTGCGGTCGATGAACTTGTAGTACACCGCGTGGCCGGATTCATGGAGCATCGTGTCCATCCAGTCGGCGGTCGGCTTGATGTTCAGCAGCATGCGCACGTCCGCGCCGCGGTCGATCGTGATGCAGAACGCGTGCTGATCCTTGCCCTCGCGCTCGAAGAAGTCGCTGTTCGCCACGATGTCGTCGAATTCCAGGCCCAGGTCAGTGAAGAACGTACGCCCCAGTTCGACAATGTCCTCCTTCGTCCGGCCTTCGTAGAACACGTCCAGGTCGATCGCCTCGTTGGGCGGCGCATCCTGGAAGAATGGGTTGTCGTAGTGCCACGGCATCATGTCGGCGGCCGGAATTCCGAAGCGGCGCGACAGTTCGGCGTCCAGTTCCGCCTTCATCGCGGAAAATGGGGCTTCAGTGGCTTTCTCCAGTTTATCGAACAACGCGATCAGCGTCGCCGGGTCGTGCTCCTGCATCCGGACCTTCATGTCCCAATAGTTCGCGAATCCCATAGTGCGCGCGGCCTGGTTGCGCAGCCGCGCCAGTTCGACCAGCGACCCGCCCACCTGGGTGCCAACCTGCTTCAATGCCTCCCAGATCGCCTTCCGTTTCGCCGAATCGGTCTCCTTCGCCAGCCGCTCCAGGAGATCGTTGTTAGACCAGGTCCTGCCGTCCAGCGTCGCGCGAAACGTGTTGAAGGTCTGCTCGATGGCGCTGGACTTCGCGACCATCGCCGCCAGCACGTCCTGGGGCAACTGGTTCTCCTGGTAGGCCAGCATCGCGACTTCCAGCGAACGCCGGTCCAGTTCGGGCAGCCGTTCGCCCGCATTCAGCAGCCGTCGGATCTGCGCGTACCGATCCGGGTCGCTGTGGTGCGAGCGCAGCGCCAGGTCCGCCTCGGCATAGGCGTCGAAGTCGGTCTTCTCACCCGAGTTCGCAGCGCGCCAGTAGGCGGTCGTAGCGGCCTTCTCCAGGGTGGCCGTCGTCTTCGAGTACCACTGGACGAACGTGCGGGCTTCGGTCACGGGGTCCTCCGGAGCGGCAGGGGCGTCGGACACGGCCGCGCCAGAGCAGGCGGCCAGCAGGGCAGCGGTCAGCGCACAGGTCAACTGGATTCGCATGATGCAACCTCGAAAAGGGCCGGCCGATTGTATCGGAACGCATCCCAGACGAACACCTGCACTGACCCGAAGACGGGGATTTTGGCCTACCAAGGATCCCCCGCCTTGGCCGGGATTCGCCTTCGCGATCCAGGG